>NZ_LZKY01000133.1:0-16955 GCF_001673055.1 Mycobacterium sp. 1245801.1 | reverse complement strand
CCGCCGCGCGGACCAGCAATTCCAGCGGGTAGCCGGATCGCCGGTCGGCGACGCCGAGCTGCAGCAGGGCATCGCGGCGGGCCACCCGCATCGGCGCGATGTCGTGCACGGGCAGGCCGTGGCGGGTGCGCAGTCGCCAGCTCATGACGACCGTGCCCACCCGGGCCACCCACGGCCAGTGCAGTCCGGGCACCGGGCGGCGCCGGCCGGTCACCAGGTCGGCGCCGCGCTGCAGCTCGGCGTCGCCGACCGGCGATCCGGCTACCCGCTGGAATTGCTGGTCCGCGCGGCGGCCGCCGGCTGGCGCGTCGTCGAACTCGACATCAGCTACGGCCCACGCACGGGCGGCAAGTCGAAGGTCAGCGGTTCGCTGCGGGGCAGCATCACCGCGATCCTCGACTTCTGGAAGGTGATTTCGTGAGCGTCCTGCCGGTGACCCTGCTGGTGGTCGCCAAGGCGCCCGAGCCGGGCCGGGCCAAGACGCGACTCGCGGCGACCGTCGGCGATCGGGTCGCCGCCGAAATCGCCGCCGCCGCGCTGCTGGACACGCTCGACGCCGTGGCCGCCGCGCCGGTGGCGGCCCGGGTGGTGGCGCTGACCGGGGATCTGGCCGGCGCCGCGAACGTCGCCGAGATCCGCCAGCGGCTGGCGTCGTTCACCGTGATCGCGCAGCGCGGTGAGGATTTCGCGGCCCGGCTCGCCAACGCGCACGCCGACGCGGCCGACGGGCTGCCGGTGCTGCAGATCGGGATGGACACCCCCCAGGTGAGCGCCGATCTGCTGGGCGGCTGCGCGCGCCGGCTGCTCGAGGCGCCGGCCGTGCTCGGGCCGGCCCGCGACGGCGGCTGGTGGGTGCTGGGGGTGGGGGAGCCGGCGATGGCGCAGTGCCTGCGCACGGTGCCGATGTCGGTGCCCGACACCGGTGAGCTGACGTTGAAGGCGTTGCGCGACAACGGCATCGACGTGGTGACGGTGCAGACGCTGGCCGACGTGGACGTCGTCGACGACGTCGCGGTGGTGCGCGGGGCCTGCGCACCCGGCAGCCGGTTCGCGCGCGTCACCCGCGCGGCCGGCCTCTAGCGGGCTACCAGTGCGTCAGGATGATCGTGTTGAGCGCCAGCGCTCCGATCGCGTTGAGCGCCAACCAGATCCGGTGTGATCGCACCGGCAGCAGGGCGGCCGACGCGGGCAGCCAGACGGTGAACGGCAGCCAGATGCGTTCCACCTCGGCCTTGCTGAGCATGCTCAGGTCGGCCAGGACGACGGCGGCCAGCACACCCAGTAGCAGCAGCTGAAAGCCACAGCGGCGGCGGATCGCGGCCCGGTCGAACACCCGGCTGATTCCGGCGACACCGCCCAGCCCGATCGCGCACACCGCGCACGCCAGGTTGGCCCAGCTCCAATATTGGAACGGCCGGTCCTTGGCGATGCCCTGCCAATAGCGTTGCTGCACCAGCGTATAGCCGTCGAACCAGAAGAACCCCGCGACGGCGAACGCCACCGCCACCGCGATCGCGGCCAGCGCCGCCGGGCCCAAGGCCCGCAGGACCGCGCGCCAGTGCGCCCAGCGGCCACCCGGCTGGTGGGCCGAGGCCAGCACCGCCAATGCCGGCAGCCCCATCAGCATCAGGCCGTAGTTGCAGAACACGCCCCAGCCCAACAGCAGGCCCGCGCCCGCGGCCGTCAGCGCGGGGTAGCGGATCGGGCGGTGCACCGCCACGGCCAGCAGCGCGATACCCCACGCCGCCACCCCGGCGAAGTATCCGTCGGCGGAGACGGCCACCCAGATGGCTGCCGGCGTCAGGGCGACGAACGGGGCGGCGCGCCGCGCGGTGGGCTCGTCGGCCAGCGCGCGCACGGCGATCACCACCGCGGCCGCCGCGCTCGAGCCGGCCAGCAGGCACAGCAGCCCGGCCCAGGCGCCGCCGTGTAGGCCGAGCCGGTCCAGCCAGACGAACGTCAGCAGCGCGCCGGGCGGATGCCCCGACACGTGGGTGGTCCACGAGTTCGGCTGGTAGTCCACGATCCGGCTGGCGAACGTGCGCAGTGTGGCGGGAATGTCGGTGATGCCCGGCACCTGTGACAGGTATTCGTCCCGGGTGGTCAGTCGCCCGGCGAAGCCGCGCTGCCAGCCGTCGATCATCGCCAACGCGAACGCCCAGCCGCACGCGGTGGCCCAGCTGCCCAATGTCAGCGTCCGCCACGAAAGGCGTTGCGCCACAATGGGTCCCCAGGCCACGACGGCGATCGCGATGGCGATGGCCGGCGCGGTTCCCCAGCCGGCGTGGATCAGCCAGTCGCCGAAGATCGGCGCGGATCCGGCGTGGGTGGCGAACTTCTCGGCGCCGACATCCAGGCGGGGCCGCACCCCGAGGTTCAGCCGCGGCAACACGAACGCCGCCGCCACCAGGACCACCCCGACCGTGACCGCTACCGCTTCGCGCGCTGCCTCCCGTCGAGCGATCCTCACGGACGAACAGCCTATTGATCGCTCGGCGCGGCGAACCGGCGCACCAACGCCGCACGGTCGACCTTGCCGATGCCGCGGCGTGGCAGCGCGGCAACGACGTGCAACTCGCGCGGGGCGGCGGTGGCGTCCAGGGTGCGGGTCACCTGCGCGCGCAGCTCGTCCAGGCCCGGCGCGGCGGATCCGTCTCGCACCACGATCGCGGCGACCACCCGCTGCCCCAGCCGGTCGTCGGCCACGCCGAACACCGCGCAGTCGCTCACGGCCGGATGGGCACACAGTGCCGCCTCGACCGGCTGCGGCAGCACGGTCAGCCCGCCCGTGCTGATCGCGTCGTCTGCGCGGCCCAGCACGGTCAGCACGCCCGCAGCGCTGACGGCGCCGAGGTCGTCGGTGCGAAACCAGCCCGGCTCGGCGAACGGATCCGGGTCGACCGGGTTGCGGTAGCCCTTGGCCAGGGTCGCGCCCCCGATGACGATGCGGCCGTCGACCGTGCGCAGCCGCACCCCGTCCAGCGGGACGCCGTCGTACACGCACCCGCCGGCGGTCTCGCTCATCCCGTAGGTGCGGACCACGGTGATGCCCGCCGCGGCCGCGGCGTCGAGGACGGGTCGCGGAGCGGGACCGCCGCCGAGCAGCACCGCGTCCAGCTCGGCGAGCGCGGCCGCGGCCGCCGGATCACCCAGCGCCTTGGCCAGCTGCGCGGCGACCAGCGACGTGTACCGCCGCCGCGAGCCCAATCTCCTTATCGCGCCAGGCAATTCGGTGACGTCGAACCCGGCCGACACATCCATCTCGACCGGTACCGCGCCGGCGAGCGCGCTGCGCACCAAGACCTGCACCCCGGCGATGTGGTGTGGCGGCAGGGCGAGCAGCCAGCTGCCCGGGCCGCCGAGGCGGTCGTGGGTGGCCGCGGCGCTGGCCGTCAGCGCGGCGGCGGTCAGCAAGGCGCCCTTGGGAACTCCGGTGGTACCCGACGTCGCCACGACCACGGCCACGTCGTCGTCGATGGATTCCCCGACGCGCAGGCCCGCCCGCAGCGCGGCCGACTCGCGATCGTCGGCCCCGGGCAGCGCGAGAAGTGCGGGGTCGCGCCCGTCGAGCACCCGTTCCAGGGCGGGCAATAGCGTCGAGGCTGCCGCGCCCGGCGAGACGTGCAGTGCGCGCAGTGCGACTATGCCGGGTCCCCGGCCTCGTCGGCTTCGTCGAACGGCCAGCCCTGGGCCGCCAGCCGGACCCGCACGCGCTCAACGTCATCCGGCGACGGCAGCTCGTCGGTGATCTGGGTGATCAGCACGCCGATGTCGACGTCGTCGAACTCACCGCGCCGAACCAGCTCGCAGGCCACGGCCTTCGCTTCGTCGTTGGACAACCGGCGGGCCAGCAGCGCGAGCACCGGGAAGGTGTCGGTCGCCGGAACGCCTTCGGGGTATCCCGCGCGCAGCCAGGACACGATGGAGTTGAGGAATCCGTTCACGCTGATACAGCTCCCCCCGGTGTCCGGTTCGGTAACTCGGTGGGCATTAACCGATGCTACTTGGGTTTCGCTCCGAGGAACGGATAGCCGGTGTGATGTGCGATGAAGTCACGGGCGATGTAGGCCAGCGCCAGCGCGATCACCGCGATCACCAGCGCGTAGATGGCCCACGCCACCCCCGTCAGCACCGGGTTGCGCTGCGTCGCGCTGCCGTTGCTGGCGCCGTCGACGTCACCGGCTCCGGCGGACTGCAGCCGGATCCCGAGGGCGAACAGCCCCGGCAGGGCGGCGCCCGCCAGCATGGCGAAGACGAGGATCTTCAAGCTGGCTTGGTAGTTGAACCAGTCGCTGATGTGACTCATGAAGCGCTCGCCTTAACCGTAGGGTCGTCGGAGTCGTGCCGGGGAGCGGTGCCGCCGAGCGTGGGTCCGGCGTCCGACGGCGGGTGCTGCTCGTCGGAGTCGAGCCCGCTGGTCAGGTCGCCCCGCCATTCGGCGTTGACGTTGTTGTGGTCGACCTTGACCTTGCGCGACCGGATGTAGATGGTGGCCGAGACGGCGACCAGCAGCGCGAAGCCGATGATCGCGCCGGGGTAGCCGCCGATCAGGTGCACGATCCAGTAGGTCAGGGCGCCGACCAGGCCGGCCAGCGGCAGCGTCACCAGCCAGGCGACGCCCATCCGGGCGGCGACGCCCCACCGGACCTCGCCGCCGGGCTTGCCCAGCCCGCTGCCCAGCACCGAACCGGTGCAGACCTGGGTGGTCGACAGCGCGTAGCCGAAGTGGGCGGAGAGCAAAATCACCGCGGCCGAAGAGGACTCGGCCGCCATGCCCTGCGGCGACTGGATCTCGACCAGGCCCTTGCCCAGGGTGCGGATGATGCGCCAGCCACCGAGGTAGGTGCCGGTCGCCATGGCCACCGCGCAGCTCACGATGACCCACAGCGGCGGCATCGACGCCGTCTTGCTGACCGAGCCGTAGGAGATCAGCGCCAGGAAGATGATGCCCATCGTCTTCTGCGCGTCGTTGGTGCCGTGGGCCAGCGAGACCAGCGACGCCGAGCCGATCTGACCGCGCCGGAAGCCCGCCTCGGTGCGGGCCTGCGGGACGCCCCGGGTGATCCGGTAGACCAGCCAGGTCGCGACCGCGCCGACCACGATGGCCAGGATCGCCGAGACGACGGCCGGGATGATCGCCTTGGAGATCACGCCCTTCCAGATCACGCCGTGCGCGCCGACGGCGGCGATGGTGGCGCCGACGATGCCGCCGATCAGGGCATGTGACGAACTCGACGGGATACCGAGGAGCCAGGTCAGCAGGTTCCAGACGACGCCGCCCACGAGCCCGGCGAAGACCAGTTCCAGCGTCACGATGTTGGAGTCGATCAGGCCCTTGGCGATGGTCGCGGCGACGGCGGTGGACAAGAAAGCGCCCACCAGATTCAGCACCGCCGAGAGCGCGACCGCCGCCTTGGGCTTGAGTGCACCGCTGGCGATCGAGGTCGCCATCGCGTTGCCCGTGTCATGGAAGCCGTTGGTGAAATCGAAAGCCAATGCCGTGATTACGACAATGATCAAGAGGAACAATTGGATGTTCACAGCGCCTGATTCTGGTCATAGGAGGATTCCATTGTCGAATGCTGAGGCAGTCGAAACGCGGGTGTACCTTGACTCGTCGCCAGATGTTACCTCTCAGTTAACCGGAATTACCCCGCCGTTCACCTCGGGTGTCACGCCGTAGCGGGTGGTCGGAGGGTATTTCGAGGAATATCAGGGTGATCCCGTCGGGGTCGGTCACGTGCATTTCGTAGAGGCCCCACGGCTCCTGGCGCGCCTCGCGCGCGATGGCCACCCCCCGCCCGCGGAGCTCGGCCTGGGTCGCCTCGATGTCGCGGACCTGCAGCCACAGCGCGCCCGGGAACGGTCCGCGCGAGTGGTCCGGGGAGCCGTAACCGGCCAGTTCAAGCAGCGACTGTCCTGCGAAAAAGACTGTGCCCGCGCCGTATTCACGCGCTATAGCCAGGCCGATCTGGTCGCGGTAGAAGGTCAGCGACTGCTGATAGTCCGCCGGCCGGAGCAACATCCGACTGGCCAGGATCTCCATAGCGTCGTGTCTATCACAGTGGCCGGGCAAAACGGCCCGTAGCGGCGGCCGGGTCAGCCGTCGTTATTGCGGTTGGGCTGGATGCTCTGGCGCTGCATGACGGCGTTGACCCAGCGCGGGCCGAACGTGTCGAGCGCCTTGGCGGCGATCGCCATCCGCGGTGCGATGCGCACCGGGCGGGTGCGGGCGGCGGTGATCATCCACTCGCCGGCCTCCTCCGGCGTCAGCGCCGGCATCCCCTGGTAGGCCTTGGTCGGTGCGATCATCGGGGTGGCCACCAGCGGGTAGTACAGCGTGCTGGAGTGCACGCCCTTGTCGCCCCACTCGGTTTCCACCACCCGGCTCACCGTCGACAGCGCGGCCTTCGAGGCGTTGTACACCGCGAACAGCGGTGAGGCCTCCGACAGCACGCCCCACGTCGAGACGTTGATGATGTGCCCGTCGCCGCGCTCGATCATGCCCGGCGCCAGCCCGCGGATCAGCCGCAACGGCGCGTAGTAGTTGAGCACCATCGTCCGCTCGACGTCGTGCCAGCGTTCCAGCGACTCGGCCAGCGGCCGGCGGATGGACCGGCCGGCGTTGTTGATCAGGATGTCGATTCCGCCGAGACGCTTTTCGACGTCGGCGACCAGCGCGTCGACGGCGTCCATGTCGGAGACGTCGCACGGGATCGAGATGGCGTCACCGCCCGCCGAGGTGATGCGGTCCGCGAGCGCGTCGAGCAGCTCCTGGCGGCGGGCCACGACGACCACCGTGGCGCCCGCCCGGGCGAACTGTTCGGCCGCGGCCTCGCCGATGCCCGACGACGCCCCGGTGAGCAAGATGCGCTTGCCGGCCAGTTCGATCGGCTTGATCAGCGGACGATTGACCAACACTTGCGGCGCCATCGGAGGACGCATGGTCGCCAGCACGAACTGGTCGGCGATCCGGCGAAGGGGACTCTTGCTCACGGGAGGCGAGTCTAGGCGGTGGCCCCGGGCACCCCGGGCCGCTCAGAAGTAGCGGGGGAACCGGCTCCAGTCCGGGTCGCGCTTTTCCAGGAAGGCGTCGCGGCCCTCGACGGCTTCGTCGGTCATGTAGGCCAGCCGGGTGGCCTCGCCCGCGAACAGCTGTTGGCCCACCAGGCCGTCGTCGAGCAGGTTGAACGCGAACTTCAGCATCCGTTGCGCCTGTGGGGATTTCGCGTTGATCTCGCGCGCCCATCCGATGGCCTCGGATTCCAGCTCGGCATGGTCGACGACGGCGTTGACCGCGCCCATGTGGTGCATCTGCTCGGCGGTGTAGGGGCGGCCGAGGAAGAAGATCTCGCGGGCGAACTTCTGGCCGACCTGGCGGGCCAGGTACGCGCTGCCGTAGCCGCCGTCGAAGCTGCCGACGTCGGCGTCGGTCTGTTTGAAGCGGGCGTGTTCGCGGCTGGCCAGGGTGAGGTCGCACACCACGTGCAGGCTGTGCCCGCCGCCGGCCGCCCACCCGTTGACCAGACAGATCACCACCTTGGGCATGAACCGGATCAGCCGCTGCACCTCGAGGATGTGCAGCCGCCCGGCGCGGGCGGTGTCGACGGTGTCGGCGGTCTCGCCGCTGGCGTACTGGTAGCCGCTGCGCCCGCGGATGCGTTGGTCGCCGCCGGAGCAGAACGCCCAGCCGCCGTCCTTGGGCGAGGGTCCGTTGCCGGTCAGCAGCACCACGCCGACGTCGGGGGACATCCGGGCGTGATCGAGCACCCGGTAGAGCTCGTCGACGGTGTGCGGCCGGAACGCGTTGCGCACCTCGGGCCGGTCGAACGCCACCCGCACCGTGGCGTCGTCGACGTGGCGGTGATAGGTGATGTCGGTCAGGTCGCCGAACCCGTCCACCGGACGCCACTGGTCGGCATCAAAGGGGTTGTCACTCAAGGTTTTTGAACTCCTATGCCGGGTCCAGCCGAAATACCGGACACACGCCCGCCAGCGCCTCGAACTCCTCGGGGCGACCATCGGTGACCAGCCCCGAGCGCTTCATGAAGCCGACGCCGGTGGGCACCTCGGTGGGAAACGCCCGCAAGAACGGGCGCGCCGCATCGGCGGACAGCTCCACCATCCGCACCCGCTCGCGGTGCCGACCGCGGGCCAGCGTCGCGTACTCGGCGGCACGGACGTTGCGGATCCAATCCGCGCCCGGAAACCCGGCCACCACATAGCGTTTGCCGTCCACCGTCATCGGCGTCACCGGCGTCGACCGGGGTGTGCCGGACTTGCGGCCGGGCACGGTCAACACCACCGGGCTTTCACCACCGAAGCTCAGGCCCAGCCGCGAGAGCCGGATGAAGACCTTGTTCGCCGGCTTCAGCCACCACGGCGGTTTGGGGGACGGCTTGCTGCCGTCGGGCGTACCCATGCCTGACACAGTAGTCAGCTCTGGGGCGCCTCCAGGAAGGGTTCGACGCCGTGCGCCCAGGGGTCGGCGCCGGGTTCGGCGACGGCGTCGAGCCGGGCGACCGCCTCGGCGCTCAGTGTGACGCCCGCCGCGGCGATGTTCTCCTCGAGGTGGGCGACCGACCGGGTGCCGGGAATCAGCAACGTGTTCGGCGCGTGCGCCAAGATCCAGGCCAACCCGACCTGGGCGCCGCTAACGCCCAACTCGCCGGCGATGTCGGCCACCACCGGGTTGTCGGCGACCTTCGGGAATCCGGGGAACGCCGAGCCGAGCGGGAAGTACGGCACCCACGCGATGCCCGCGTCCACGCACAGCTCGAGCATGGCTTCCTGGGAGCGGTCCAACAGGCTGTAGGCGTTCTGCACGCAGACGATGCCGGCGGGCAGCGCTCGCCGCAGCACGTCGAGCGACACGCTGCTGATCCCGATCGCGCCGATCTTGCCCTCGTCGCGCAGGGCGATCAGCTCGGCCAGCTGGTCGTCGAGGTCGACGATCTGGTCGCCCTCGGCGGACATGCCGATCCCGGTGTCGAGCCGCCGCAGGTTGACCACCGGGACGCGATCAAGGCCGAGCTGGCGCAGGTCGTCTTCGACGGCGGCGCGCAGTTCGGCGGGCCGTTGTGCCGGCGCCAGCGGGATCGGTTGTTCGCCGGTGTAGCGCGCGCCGACCTTGCTGACGATGACGAGGTCGTCGGGGTAGGGGGCCAGTGCCGCGTGGATCCGGCGGTTCACCTCGCCGGGTCCGTAGAACGACGCGGTGTCGATGTGGTTGACGCCCAGTTCGATCGCGCGACGCAGCACCGCGGCCGCGTCGTCGGCGGTCGTCGCCTCGAACAGTTGCATGGCGCCGTAGCCCATGCGGGCGACGGGGGTCGCGCCCAGAGTGCCGATGCCGCCGGGCCGGGGTTGGTCTGTCATGGTGCTCCTGAAGGATCGGGTGACACACTGGTGAAAGCGGAGGGGCCTCCGCATTGATAGCGTAACAGAACCGGAGGAGCCTCCGCTTTGGTG
Organism: Mycobacterium sp. 1245801.1; assembly: GCF_001673055.1. NCBI lineage: Bacteria > Bacillati > Actinomycetota > Actinomycetes > Mycobacteriales > Mycobacteriaceae > Mycobacterium > Mycobacterium sp. 1245801.1. The sequence continues at coordinate 7,484 of NZ_LZKY01000133.1, read as the reverse complement.
GGAAGGTCGGACGCGCGCCGCAATCGCGAACGGCTGCTGGCGGCGGCCACCGCGGCGTTCACCGCGCACGGCGCGGCGGTCTCGCTCGAGTCGATCGCCCGCGACGCGGGGGTGGGGATCGGCACGCTGTACCGCCATTTCCCCAACCGGGAGGCGCTTGTCGAGGCCATTTACCGCGCCGAGCTCGCCGAGGTGGCCGCGGCCGCCGGGCACCTGCTCGAGCGCCATCCGCCCAAGACGGCGCTGCGCCGCTGGATGGACCGCTACGCGAGTTTCGTCGCCGCCAAGCGCGGCATGGCCGAGTCCCTGCAGGCGATCTTCGACTCGGGTGCGCTTGCGCCCAGCCAGACTCGCGACAGCATCGTGGGTGCCGTCGAGTCGCTGTTGCGGGCCGGCGCCGACGACGCGAGCCTGCGCGCCGACGTGCAGGCCGACGACGTGGTGTCCAGCCTGATCGGCATCTTCTTGGTAAGCGGTTCACCGGAGCAGACCGGGCGCATGCTCGACCTGCTGGTCGCGGGGGTGAGTCGCTGACTCGTTACGTTTGGACGCGAGCGTGAAGCTACTTGCACGTTCGGACGCGAGTGTGAAGTTAGTTTCACGCTCGCCGCTATTGCCTAGCCCACCGAGCGGGCCGCGCCCTCCCAGAACTGCGCGCGCACGGCCTTCTTGTCCGGCTTGCCCAGCCCGGTCAGCGGCAGCGAGTCGGCGAGCACCACCCGCTTGGGCGACTGCACCGAGCCCTTGCGATCCTTGACCGCGGCCTGGATCTCGGCGGTCATCTTCTCGATCGACGCGTCGTCGCGGGGCGCGTCGGGGCGCAACACCACCACCGCGGTGACGGCCTCGCCCCACTTCTCGTCCGGCGCGCCGACCACGCACACCTGGGCGATGGCCGGGTGCTCGGCGACGACATCCTCGACCTCGCGCGGGAACACGTTGAAGCCGCCGGTGACGATCATGTCCTTGACCCGGTCGACGATGAAGTAGAAGCCGTCCTCGTCCTCGCGGGCCATGTCGCCGGTGTGCAGCCAGCCGTCCTTGAACGTCTCGGCCGTCGCCTCGGGCAGATTCCAGTACCCGCCCGCCAAAAGCGGCCCGCTGACACAGATTTCGCCCGGCTCGCCCTGCGGGACCGGCTTGCCGTCCTCGCCCAGCAGCGCGACGCGGGCGAAAAGCGTTGGGCGCCCACAGGAGGTGAGCCGCTTCTCGTCGTGCTCGTTCTTGGCCAGGTAGGTGATGGCCATCGGCGCCTCGGACTGCCCGTAGTTCTGGGCGAAGATCTTGCCGAACCGGCGAATCGCCTCGGCCAGGCGCACCGGGTTGATCGCCGAGGCGCCGTAGTAGACGGTCTGCAGCGACGACAGGTCGCGGGTGTGCGAGTCCGGGTGGTCCATCAGCGCATACAGCATCGACGGCACCAGGAACGTGGCCGTAATGCGTTTCTCCTCAATGGTTTTCAGCACATCGGCCGGGTCGAACTTGGGCAGCACGTGCATCTCGCCGCCCTTGATCAGCGTGGGCAGGAAATACGCCGCGCCGGCGTGCGACAGCGGGGTGATCATCAGGAACCGCGGCTCCTCCGGCCACTCCCATTCCGAGAGCTGGATCTGGGTCATCGAGGAGATCGACTGCGCGGTGCCCATCACGCCCTTGGGCTTGCCGGTGGTGCCACCGGTGTAGGTCAGGCCGATGACCTGATCCGGCGGCAGGTCCGCGGCCACCAGCGGCTGCGGGTCGTACTTGGCCGCCTCGGCCGCCAGGTCGACCGCCACCCCACTGAGCGCCTCGGGCACCGGCCCGATGGTCAGGATCTGCTTGAGCCCGGGCACCTTCTCCAGCAGGGCCAGCGCCCGCTCGACGAACATCGGGTTGGGGTCGATGATCAGCGAGCTGATGCCGGCGTCGTTCAGCACGTAGGCGTGGTCGTCCAGCGAGCCCAGCGGGTGCAGCGCGGTGCGCCGGTAGCCGCGGGTCTGGCCGGCGCCGATGATCAGCAGCACCTCGGGCCGGTTGAGCGAGAGCAGGCCGACGGCGACGCCGGTGCCCGCGCCCAACGCCTCGAACGCCTGGATGTACTGGCTGATCCGCTCGGCCATCTGACCACCGGTCAGCGTGGTGTCGCCGAGGAACAGCACCGGCTTGGTCTTGTGGCGCTTTAGCGCGCCCACGAGCAGGTGGCCGTTGTGGGTCGGGTTGCGCAACAGGTCGGCTGTCATGGCGCCGCTCCTCCTCATCACATCGCTGAAGCATCGTCGCCGACGCGACTCATGAGCAAGACTAGAACGTGTTGCAATTTGGGTCAGCCGCGCCCTGTTGGACGCCGGCAGCCACTACGATCCCTCCCCATGGGGCAGGCAGATCTCGTCGTCACCGGAACCATCCTGACCGTCGACGAGCAGCGGCCCACCGCCGAGGCGCTCGCGATCGCCGACGGCAGGATCATCGCCGTCGGAACCCGGGCCGAGGTCGCCGACCTCGCCGGCCCCGGCACCCGGACCGTCGATTCCGGTGACGGCTGCGTCATGCCGGGTTTCGTTGAGGCACACGGACATCCGTTGATGGAGGCGGTCGCGCTGTCGGACCGCATCGTCGACATCCGCCCGGTCACCATGCGCGACGCCGACGACGTCGTCGCGGCGATCCACTCCGAGGTCGCCCGCCGCGGGTCCGACGGCGCCTTCCTCAACGGCTGGGATCCGCTGCTGCAGAACGGCCTTCCGGAACCCACGCTCGGCTGGCTCGACGAGATCGCGCCGGACAGCCCGCTGGTGATCATGCACAACTCCGGGCACAAGGCCTTTTTCAACTCGCATGCCGCCAAGCTGCACGGGCTGACCCGCGACACCCCCGACCCCAAGGGCGCGAAATACGGCCGCGACGCCGACGGCGAGCTCGACGGCACCGCCGAAGAAACCGGCGCGGTGTTCCCGCTGCTGGGCGGGGCCATCGACTTCGCCGACTATCCGCGGATGCTGCTCGCCGAGTGCGCCCGGCTCAACCGCGCCGGCCTGACCACCTGTTCGGAGATGGCGTTCGACCCGAACTTCCGCCCGGTGCTCGACCAGCTGCGCGAGCGGCTGACGGTGCGGTTGCGCACCTACGAGATCTCCAACCCACAGATGTCGACGGCCGCCACCCCCGGGCAGGGCGACGACATGGCCCGCCAGGTCGGCATCAAGATCTGGGTGGACGGCTCGCCCTGGATCGGCAACATCGACCTGTCCTTTCCCTACCTGGACACCGAAGCCACCCGGATCATCGGCGTCGTGCCGGGGTCGTGCGGCTGCGCCAACTACACCAAAGAGCAGCTGCACGAGATCGTCGGCTCCTACTTCCCGCTCGGCTGGCCGATGGCCTGCCACGTGCAGGGCGACGCCGGTGTGGACACCATCCTCGACGTCTACGAGGAGGCCCTGAAACGCCACCCGCGCGACGACCACCGGCTGCGCCTCGAGCACGTCGGCGCCATCCGGCCCGAGCAGCTGCAGCGCGCCCACGACCTCGGCGTCACCTGCAGCATCTTCGTCGACCAGATCCACTACTGGGGCGACGTGATCGTCGACGGCCTGTTCGGCGAGGAGCGCGGAAGTCGTTGGATGCCCGCGGGATCCGCGGTCGCCACCGGGATGCGCATCTCGCTGCACAACGATCCGCCCGTTACGCCCGAGGAGCCGCTGCGCAACATCAGCGTCGCGGTGACCCGCACGGCGCCGAGCGGCCGGGTGCTCGGGCCCGAGGAACGCCTGACGGTCGAGCAGGCGATCCGCGCGCAGACCATCGACGCGGCCTGGCAGCTGTTCTCCGACGACGTGATCGGCTCGCTGGAGGTCGGCAAGTACGCCGACCTGGTGGTGCTCTCGGCCGATCCGCGCGCCGTCGCGCCCGAGCGGATCGCCGACCTCGAGGTGCGGGCGACATATCTGGCGGGCCGCCGGGTCTACAGCGCGTGACGCCGACGCTGGAGGATCTGCTCGACCGCCTGCACGTGGTGGCGCTTCCGATGCGGGTCCGGTTCCGGGGCATCATGACCCGCGAGGTCGCGCTGATCGACGGCCCGGCCGGGTGGGGCGAATTCGGGGCCTTCGTCGAATACGAGCCGCGCGAGGCCGCGCACTGGCTGGCCGCGGGTATCGAAGCCGCCTACCGAACGCCGCCGCCCACCCGCCGCGAGCGCGTGCCGATCAACGCGACCGTGCCGGCCGTGGCCGCCGCAGACGTGCCGGAGGTGCTGGCCCGCTTCCCGGGGGCCGGCACGGCCAAGGTCAAGGTCGCCGAGCCGGGACAGACCCTGGCCGACGACGTCGCCCGGGTCAACGCCGTGCGTGAACTGGTGCCGACCGTGCGGGTCGACGCCAACGGCGGCTGGAGCGTCGAGGAGGCGCAGGCCGCCGCGGCCGCGCTGACCGCCGACGGCCCGCTGGAATACCTCGAACAGCCCTGCGCGACGGTCGCCGAGCTCGCGGCGCTGCGCCGCCGCGTCGAGGTGCCGATCGCCGCCGACGAAAGCATCCGCAAGGCCGACGACCCGCTGGCCGTGGTCCGCGCCGGCGCCGCCGACATCGCGGTGCTCAAAGTCGCTCCGCTGGGCGGGATTTCGGCCATGCTGGCGATCGCCGCGCAGATCGACATCCCGGTGGTGGTGTCCAGCGCGCTGGATTCGGCGGTGGGCATCGCCGCGGGCCTGACCGCCGCCGCGGCCCTGCCGCAGCTTCGGCACGCCTGCGGGCTGGGCACCGGCGGGCTGTTTCTGCAAGACGTCGCCGACGCCCTCGAGCCCGTCGACGGGACCCTGCCGGTGGGGCCGGTCAGGCCCGATCCGGAGCGGCTGCGCGCGCTGCGGGCGGCGCCGGAGCGGCGGCAGTGGTGGATCGACCGGGTCAAGGCCTGCCATCAGTTGCTTGTACCGTCGTCCGGGTGATCAACCTGGCTTACGACGACCGCGGCTCCGGTGAGCCCGTGGTCTTTATCGCCGGCCACGGCGGCGCCGGACGCACCTGGCACCCCTATCAAGTCCCCGCGTTCCTGGCGGCCGGCTACCGCGTCATCACCTTCGACAATCGCGGGATCGGCGCCACCGAGAACGCGGAGGGCTTCTCGACGCAGACCATGGTCGACGACACGGCGGCGCTGATCGAAGGCCTGAACGCGGCCCCGGCTCGCGTCGTCGGGATGTCGATGGGCGCGTTCATCACCCAGGAGCTCATGCTGGCCCGGCCCGAGCTGGTCAGCTCGGCGGTGCTGATGGGCACCCGCGGCCGCATGGACCGGGCCCGGCAGTTCTTCCGCGACGCCGAGGCCGAGCTGTCCGACGCCGGCGTCGCGTTGCCGGCCGCATACGAGGCGAAAATCCGCCTGCTGGAAAACTTTTCCCGCAAGACGCTCAACGACGACACCGCCGTCGCCGACTGGATCGCGATGTTCTCCACCTGGCCCGTCAAGCCCACCCCGGGCATGCGCGCCCAGCTCGACGTGGCGCCGTACACCAGCCGGCTGACCGCCTACCGCAGCATCGCGACGCCGGTGCTGGTGATCGGCTTCTCCGATGACGTGCTCACGCCGCCGTACCTGGGCCGCGAGGTCGCCGACGCCCTGCCCAACGGCCGCTACGTGCAGATCCCCGACACCGGCCATCTGGGCTTCTTCGAGCGGCCCGACGCCGTCAACGCCGCCATGCTCAAGTTCTTCGCCGAGCACAAGTAAGCGCCTCGCGCTGGGCGCATGACACAGGGCCTATGTTGATCGCCCGCTTCCTCCTCCCGCCCAGCGCGGCGGGCATCGTCAGCGGGCTATGACACCCTGTAGGAGTGAACCCCTCGACGACACAGGCTCGCGTCGTCGTTGACGAGCTGATTCGCGGCGGCGTCCGCGACGTGGTGCTCTGCCCCGGTTCGCGCAACGCCCCGCTGGCCTTCGCGCTGCAGGACGCCGACCGCGCCGGCCGGGTCCGCCTGCACGTCCGCATCGACGAGCGCACCGCCGGCTACCTGGCCATCGGCCTGGCCATCGCCGCCGGCGCGCCGGTGTGCGTCGCCATGACGTCCGGCACCGCCGTCGCCAACCTCGGCCCGGCGGTGATCGAGGCCAACTACGCCCGGGTGCCGCTGATCGTGCTGTCGGCCAACCGGCCCTACGAACTGCTGGGCACCGGGGCCAACCAGACCATGGAGCAGCTGGGCTACTTCGGCACCCAGGTGCGGGCCACCATCAGCCTGGGCCTGGCCGAGGACGCCCCCGAGCGGCTGGATGCGCTCAATGCCACCTGGCGATCGGCCACCTGCCGGGTGCTGACGGCCGCCACCGGGTCCCGCACCGCCAACGCCGGGCCGGTGCAGTTCGACATCCCGCTGCGCGAACCCCTGGTCCCCGGTCCCGAGCCCCAGGCGGTGACCCCGCCGGGCCGCCCGGGCGGGCGGCCGTGGACCTACACCCCGCCGGTCACCTTCGACCAGCCGCTGGACATCGACCTGACACCCGACACGGTCGTCATCGCCGGGCACGGCGCGGGCGCACAGCCCAACCTGGCCCAGCTGCCGACGGTCGCGGAGCCGACTTCATTTTCTGGCCAGCCCGTGCCTAACCCGCTGCACCCGCTCGCGCTGCCGTTGCTGCGGCCCAAGCAGGTGATCATGCTCGGCCGTCCCACCCTGCACCGGCCGGTGTCGGCGCTGCTGGCCGACCCGCAGGTACCGGTGTTCGCGCTGACCACCGGGCCGCGCTGGCCGGACGTCTCGGGCAACTCGCAGGCCACCGGGACGCGGGCGGTCACCACCGGCGCGCCCAACCCGGCCTGGTTGGACCGCTGCGCGCAGACCAACCGGCACGCCCTGGCCGCCGTCCGCGGCCAGCTCGCGGCGCACCCGCTGACCACCGGCCTGCACGTCGCGGCGGCGGTGGCCGACGCGCTGGTGCCCGGCGACCAACTGGTGCTCGGGGCGTCCAACCCGGTCCGCGACGCCGCGCTGGTCGGCCTTGACCTCCAGCACCCGCATCCCGGCCCCGGGTTCGTCGAGGGCCGCCGCCAGTTCGCCGACCTCGATCTGGCGGCTCTCGACGTGGTAGGCGCGGCACAGCGCGCCCACGTCGACGTCGTGCGGGGTGCCGAAAACCCGTGACGACACGTCGGAGAACCGCGGGTCGCCCTGCTCGAGCAGTTCGAAGATGCCGCCGCCGTTGTCGTTGGAGACCACGATCGTCAGCCGGCGCGGCGTGGGCTCGGTGGGCCCGATCAGCAACCCGGAGCTGTCGTGCACGAAGGTCAGGTCGCCGATCAGCGCGACCGTGCGCGCCGGGGTGTCCGGCCCGCCGTGGCGTTCGTGGGCGAGGGCCGCGCCGATCGCGGTCGAGACCGTGCCGTCGATGCCGGCGACGCCGCGGTTGGACCGCACCCGGATGCCGTGGGTGTCCAGGCCGACCAGCGCGGCGTCGCGGACCGGGTTGGACGCCCCGAGCACCAGTTGGTCGCCGGGCACCAGCGCGTCGGC
>NZ_LZKY01000132.1:0-19401 GCF_001673055.1 Mycobacterium sp. 1245801.1 | reverse complement strand
TTCTCGTCCGGCACCGGCCCCAGCCAGGCCTGCACCCCGGAGTCGGTGAGCATGTGCCGGCGCTCTGCCGCGCCGACGTCGGCGGGCACCGGCACGAAGGGCACCCCGGCGATCAGGCAGCCGGTGACCGCCAGCACCGTCGCGGCGGTCGGCGCGGCCAGGATGGCGACGCGGCCCGCGCCGCCGACCCGTTCGGCCACCGAGGTGGCGGCGCCGACGAGATCGCTGCGGCTGAGCACCGCACCCTCGATGCGCACCGCGTCGGCGATATCGGTGGCGGTCAGGGCCGAGGGATCGAGGGACGCCAGTAGCACGTCAGCAGGCTACCCGGCGCCGGGCAGGTCAGCCCTTCTCGTCCCAGATCTTCGTCAGGGTGGACAGGATCTCCTCGCCGCGGCCCAGCCCGCCGAGATGGCTTTCGCCGGGCAGCACGATGAGTTCGCAGTCGGGCAGCAGGGACACCACGTGCTGACCATGCGCGAACGGCACGATGTGGTCGCTGTCGCCGTGCCACCAGCGCACCGGGACTTTGACCTCGTCGAGCCGGAATCCCCAGTCCTGGGTGAACAGGATGATGTCGTTGAACGGGGCCGCCAGCTGCTTGCGGCTGCCGTTGAGCAGGTCGTCGAGGAACATCGCGCCGAACTCCGGACGGGTGAGCAGGCGCCGGTCGCCTTCGGGCGAGATCGCGGCGTACAGATACAGGGCGATGTTCGCGACCGGGCGGATCGAGCGGACCAGCAGGCTCGCGCCGATCCGCAGCGGGTCGCCGCCCAGCTTGAGCAGCGGTGCGGCCCGCTTGCCCAGGTTCATCAGGCCGCTGGTGATGCCCTCGTCGCCCAGGAACGGCGCGACGCCGCCGAGGATCCCGGCCGTGACCACGCGATCCGACAGGGCCGCGGCGGACGCGAGCGCGTACGGACCGCCGCCGGACAACCCGATGACCGCCATCTTGTCGATGCCGAGCGTGTCCGCGATGGTGCGCAGGTCGTCGGCGAACGCCCGGATGTTCCGATACCGGTGGGGGGTCGACGAGCCGATGCCGGGGCGGTCCAGCCCGATCAGCCGGATCCGGTGGTGCTGGGCGTAAAGGCGGGCCTCGGTGGGAATCTGCCGGCGGGCGCCCGGGGTCCCGTGCAGCCAGAACATCGCGCGTCCCTGCGGGTCGCCGAACTCAGCGAAGCCGATCTGGCGGTCTTCGCCGACGGCGACGTTTCCTTCGAGTTTGGGGCGGGCGATCTCGATGACCATGTCGAGCAGCTTGGCATGTTACGAGCGGTTTACAAAAGGCCGGTTAGGCGTTAAGCACCCGTTCGCCGATCACCCGCTGGTGGCGCAGGTCGGCCACCTCGGCCTCGGACAGACCCAGCTCGCGCAGGATCTCGTCGTTGTGCTGGCCGAGCGTCGGCGGGGCGGTGCGATGGTGGCGCTGCGGTCCGGGCGTGATGCGAAACGGCCAGCCGGGATAGCGATGCCGACCGGTGATCGGGTGCTCGAGCTCCTCGTAATAGCCACGGGCGTCGAGCTGGGCCCCGATGAGTTCGGGGTCATACATCAGGTCTGCGGTGATCACCCGCTCGGCCGCGATGCCCTGCGCCTGCAGCGTTTCGACGATCGCCGCGGCGGTCTGCGTGCGAGTCCAGGCGGCGACGAGCTCGTCGAACGCGTCATGATCGATCGGCTGATCGGGCACGGACAGCGCCACCCACACGTCGTCCTCGTCGGTCGGGTAGACGCCCTGCAGGTAGCCGCGCCGCCGGTTGCCCTCGCGCGGGCGCACCACGCCGTTCATCGAGTACTCGATCACCGGTTCGGCGGTCACCGCGGCGGCGACCTCGATCTGCGCGATCTCGATGAGCTGGCCGGCGCCGGTGCGGTGCCGGTGCTCGAGCGCGGCCAGCAGCGCGACCCCGGCATGCACGCCGACGATCGGGTCGGCGGGGCCCTGCGGGTTGCACGGCGGCCCCTCGGCGTATCCCGTCACCGCCGACATGCCCGACGTCTGCTCGAAGTTCAGCGCCCAGCCGACATAGTCGCGCCACGGCCCCTGCAGGCCGTATCCGGGCATCCGGACGACGATCACGTCGGGATTCAGCAACACCAGCGAGTCGTAGTCGAGGCCGAACTGCTCGACGACTCGCGGCGAGAAGTTCTCCACCACGACGTCGGCCTGCGCTGCCAGCCGCCGGGCGATGTCGAGGCCCGGCCGCGAGGTCAGGTCGAGCGTGAGGTCGCGCTTGTTCAGGTTGGTGCCCTGCCAGATGGGGCTGCGCTCGTACCAGTCGTCGCCCTCGTAGGCGAAGGCGCCCGAATAGCGGTGCCCGTCGGGCCGCTGGATCGATTCGACCTTGACGATATCGGCCCCGAACGCCCCGAGGTAGCAGGTCAGATACGCCCCGGCCCAGAAGGTGGTCAGATCCAGCACCCGCAGACCGCTGAAGGGCAGCGGCCCGGACGCATGCCGCGGCGACCGGCCGTCGCCGGCCCAACTCACGGGCCGAGTCCCCACCACCGGCGCCGGACAGGGTTGAGCCACCGGGGTTTTCGACAACCGGAACGGTGGCCCGGGGCGCCGAAACGACCCGGTGTCGACGAAGAACCCCCGCGCGGCGTACTGGGGACAATCCAGCACGGTCGCGCCGTCGTTGACCGGTGCGGCCGGAATGCGCAGGGCTTGAGCGAGTTCCACGATCTCGGCGACGGTCTGGCCGGCCAGCACCGGCTCGGCCTTGGCGAAGAAGTCGTCACGCTCCGGCCCGCCCAACATGATCGCGATCTGATGCTCGCCGAACTCGGGCAGGCCGAGCATCGCGCAGACGTCGAGCCAGTGCTGACCGGTCAGGCAGTTGATGCCCACCCAGCCGTCGACGGCCCGGACGACGCCCAGCATGGGTGCCGACCGCAGGTTGGCGGGCAGCCCGAGGCGTCGCATCCGCTGTGCCATCAACATCGGATAGGGCAGCGTCGAGATCAACGATTCCAGCTGCGCGACATCGACTTCCGTGATCCGGCCACCGGGCGGCCGGCGCAGCGCGGTCAACGCGCCCAGGGCGCCGTAGGCCCCCGCGACGTATTCCGCGATCCGGGCGCCGACCTGAACCGGCGGGCGCTGCGGATCCCGGGTGCTGACCCAGCCCGACGCCGCCTGCAGGGTCAGCGCCGTGGCGGGTCGATGACGCGACGGACCGGACTGACCGAACTCAGAGATGCGCAGAATTACCAGGTTCGGGTTGATCCGCTGCAAACCGTCGATGCCCAGACCCCAGCCCTTCAGGGTTCCGGGCGGGAGGTCTTCGATCAGGACCTGCGCCTGCGCGATGAGCTCGAGCGCAGACGCCAGATCGTGGCCCTCCGAGAGGTCAAGTGTGGCACCGTGTTTGCCGGCGTTGAGGTACTCGAACAGGCCGCACCGATCCGGGTCGGCGAGTCCGGTGGGGAACGGCCCCCAGCGCCGCAGCGGGTCTCCGGCGGGCGGTTCGATCTTGATGACCTCGGCGCCCAGGTCGACCAGAAGCTTTGCCGCGTAGGGACCCGAGATCTCGCCCGCGATTTCGACGACGTGCAGCCCCTCAAGGGGTCCCGTCACGCGGGGATCCCGATGGCCATCGGTTCCATGTATTGGTGCAGTCCGCCGATCCCGCCACCCTCGCGGCCCAGCCCGCTGAGCTTGAAGCCGCCGAACGGCGCGCCGCCCGGGTTGACGCCGTTGACGGCGATCTGGCCGGTGCGGATGCGGCGCGCCACCCCGACGGCACGGTCCACGTCACCGCCCCACACCGCGCCGGAGAGCCCGTATTGCGAGTTGTTCGCGATGGCGACCGCGTCGTCGTCGTCGCGGTAGCGCAGCACGGTCAACACCGGACCGAACACTTCCTCTTGCGCGATAGTCGAATTCGGGTCCACTCCGGACAGGATGGTCGGTTCGAAGTAGAAGCCGACGTCCAGATCCGCCGGCCGGCCGCCGCCGGTCACCAGCCTCGCTCCGTCATTCAGCGCGCCGGCCACGTGTGACTCGACTCGGTCGCGCTGCGCCGCACTGATCAACGGACCCATCTGCACCTCGGGGTCGGTGGGGTCGCCCACCTTGACCTCGCGGGCCAAGGCGGCGAGCCGATCGACAACATCGTCGTGCAGCGAGTCGGGAAGCAGCAGCCGGCTGTGCAGGATGCAGGCTTGCCCGGCGTGCAGCGAACAGGATTCGAACAGCATCTGGCGCAGCATGTCGTCGGTGATTTGCGCATCGTCGAGGACGATGCTGGCCGACTTGCCGCCCAGTTCCAACAGGATCCGCTTCATCGTGTCCCCGGCGGCGGACATCACCTGGCGGCCCACGGCCGAGCTGCCGGTGAAGCTGACCATGTCGATGCGCGGATCGGTGGTCAGCAGCTTGGCCGCCTCGACACCGGACGGCGTGACCACGTTGACCACCCCGGGCGGGATGTCGGTGTGCTCGTCGATGAGCCGCGCCAATGCCAGACCGGCCAGCGGTGTCAGCGGGGACGGCTTGAGCACGACCGTATTGCCCGCCGCCAGAGCATGATTCAGCTTCATGACGTTGAGGCAGTGCGGGAAGTTCCACGGCGTCAGCACCGATACGACACCCAGCGGCGCGTGCCGCAACACGGTGGTTCCGGCGCTGATGCCGGTGACCTCCTGGTCGACCAGCTGGGTGGCGAGCTGCGCGGCGTGCATGGACATGAAGCCGGCGCCGTCGATCTGCATGATGCGCTCGTTGGCGATGCAGCCCCACTCCGCCTGGGACAGCGCAAAGAAGTCGTCGGCGTGTTTGGTCAGCGCCTCGCCCAACTGGTTCAGGCACCCGGCGCGCTGCTCGGCGGTCATCGTGCCCCAGGGTCCGCTGTCGAAGGCGCGGCGAGCGGCCGCAATCGCATCGCCGACCTGGGCGACGCTCGCGTCCGGGGCGGTGGCGATGACGGCCTCGGTGGACGGGGACAGGTCGTCATAGCGGCCGTCCTGCGGCTCGACCCAGTTGCCGTCGATGTAGAGCTGATAGGTCTGGACTAGAGCGGGCGAATCGGCCATGGCTTCCTCCGGTCATCTGATCACTTGGTGTACACCTCCGTGTCGCCCTCGTCAATCATCAATCGCGCGAATTGCAAGCTACCGCAATATCTACGTGTCGTGTTGACAGCATGCGACGGCACGGAGTAGACACAGTCCGCAGGACAGATTGCCTCAATCTGTCGGATCGGGTGTCCTGCGAGAGGGGCTTGCCGTGCAGACTCATCCGCCGCTGCGCTCGCCGAGCTTCCCGCTGCACTCCCCCGACTTCTACGCCGGCGATCCCTACCCGGCCTATCGGGAGCTGCGCGCCACCGCGCCGGTGTGCTGGAACGACGTCACCGACTTCTGGGCGCTGCTGAAGTACGAGGACATCCGGTTCGTGTCGAGCAATCCGGCGCTGTTCTCGTCCACGAAGGGCATCACCATTCCGGACCCGGCGAATCCCAACCCGGTACAGGCGGGCAACCTGATCTTCAGCGACCCGCCCCGGCACCGCCAGTTGCGCAAGCTGATCAACTCCGGCTTCACCAAGCGGCGGGTTGCCGTGTTGGAGCCAAAGATTCGTCAGATCGTGCGCGGGATCCTGGACGGCATCGAACCCGGCTCGGTCCACGAGTTCGCCGAGGAGGTCGCGGCGCCACTGCCCACCCGCATGATCGCCGAACTGATCGGCGCCCCGCCGGACGACTGGGAGCAGTTCCGGGCGTGGTCGGACGCGGCCACCGGGACGGCCGACCCCGAGATCGAACTCGACTCGTTGGTGGCCATGGGCCAGCTCTTCGAGTATTTCCAGGCGCTGATCGCCGACCGGCGGGTGCACCCGCGCGACGACCTGCTGTCGGTCCTGGCCGAGGCCGAGATCGACGAGCACCGGCTGACCGACGAAGACCTGCTCAACTTCGCCTTCCTGCTGCTGGTGGCCGGCAACGAAACCACCCGCAACCTCATCGCGCTGGGCACGTTGGCGTTGATCGCGCATCCCGATCAGCGCCGCCTGCTGGTCTCCGACCCCGCACGCATCCCGCTCGCCGTCGAGGAGATGTTGCGGTGGAACAGTCCAGTGGTGCACATGGCCCGCACCGCGACCGCCGACGTCGAGATCCGCGGCCAGCGGATCCGCGCCGGCGAGGTGGTGGTGATGCTGTACGGGTCGGCCAACCGCGACGAGGACGTGTTCGGCCCCGACTCCGAGGAGTTTGACGTGACCCGTCACCCGAACCCGCACATCGCCTTTGGCTGCGGTGAACACTCTTGCGTCGGTGCGCAATTGGCGCGCCTGGAGGCGACGGTGCTGTTCGACGAGCTGCTGCGCCGCTTCCCCACCATGGAGCTGGTGGGCGACGTGCACAGGATGCGGGCCACCATGGTGCCCGGCGTCAAACGCATGCCGGTGCGGATGGGAATCTGAGCCGATGGACCTCGAATACACGCCAGAGCAATGCAAGCTGCGCGCCGAGATCCGCGCGACCCTGGAAACGGTGATGACGCCGGAACGCGTCGCCGCGGTCAGCGAGCACATGGAGGGCGGGCCGGCCGTACGCGAGTGCATCCGCGCCCTCGCCGCGGCCAATCTCCTAGGCGTCGGCTGGCCGAAAGAATATGGCGGACGAGGGTTCTCGGCCATCGAACAGTTCATCTTCTCCGAAGAGGCGCGCCGGGTCAGCGCACCCATCCCGCTGGTGACGCTCAACACCGTCGGGCCGACGCTCATGCACTACGGCACCGACGAGCAGAAGCGTCAGTTCCTGCCGGCGATCCTGGAAGGCACGGCGGAGTTCGCCATCGGCTACTCGGAACCCGGCGCGGGCAGCGACCTCGCCTCGGTGCGCACGACGGCGGTCCGTATCGGTGACGAGTACGTGATCAACGGCCAGAAGATGTTCACCAGCGGCGCCGCCTACGCCGACTACATCTGGCTGGCCGTGCGCACCGATCCCGATGCCAAGAAGCACAAGGGCATTTCGATCCTTATCGTGCCGACCTCCTCGCCCGGATTCTCCTGGCAACCGCTGCACACCATGCCGGGCATCTCGACGTTCTACACGTTCTACGACGACGTCCGGGTGCCGGTCAGCGCGCTGGTGGGCGCCGAAAACCAGGGCTGGCAGCTGATCACCACCCAGCTGAACTTCGAACGCGCGGCGCTGGGCAACCTGGGCGCGCTCGAGCCACTGTTCGAAAAGACTTTGGAATGGGCGCTTTCCACCGAACTCGACGGCGGTCGCGTCATCGACCAGCCCTGGGTGCAGCAGGCCCTGGCCCGGGTCGAGGCCCAAGTCGCCGCGTACAAGATGGTCAACCTCCGGGTCAACGCCGCGATGACCAAGGGGATGCTGAGCATGGGAGAGGCGTCGGCGGCGAAGGTGTTCGGCACCGAGCTCACCGGACAGGTCGCCCGGCAACTGCTCGAGGTGCTCGACGGCAACGGAGTTCGGCGCGGCGCCGAGGCTCCGCTGCGCGGCGCGCTGGAATCGGCCTACCGTCAGGCCGTCATCAACACCTTCGGAGGCGGGGCCAACGAAATTCAGCGTGACATCATCGCCATGGCCGGGTTGGGCATGCCGCGGGCACCACGCGACCTGCGGGCCGCGCAATAGTCAGGAGGACAGTACTAAGTGAGCGACTCAGACACCGTCAGCGCCAAGGTGCGGGCCCTCGTCGGCCAGCCGACCGGTGGCACCGGAAAGCCCTCGGTGGCCCCCGACCCGGTGAACCAGCCGATGATCCGGCACTGGGCGTACGCCATGGCCGACATGAACCCTGTCTACATCGACCCGGAGTTCGCCGCGTCGTCACGGTTCGGCGGCATCGTGTCACCGCCGGTGATGTTGCAGACCTGGACCATGCCGTCGCCAAAGTTGGAGGGAATCGGCGAACGTGGCGGGGCCCCCGTCGAGATCACCAGCAACCCAACGGCATTCCTCGATGAGGCCGGATACACCAGCACGGTGGCGACCAATTCGGAGTTCGAGATCGAGCGTTACCCGCGACTGGGTGACGTGATCAGCGCGACGACGGTCTACGAGTCGGTCTCCGACGAGAAGAAAACGGCGCTGGGCACCGGATTCTTCCTGACCTGGCTGACCACCTACACCGATCAGCACGGTGAGGTGCTGGGGCGGCAGCGATTCCGGGTGCTGCGATTCAGGCCGGCGAGCTGATGGCGGCCCGCCTGGGGCCGGCAATCACGCCGGACACCGAATTCTTCTGGAACGGGTTGCGGGACAACAAGCTCCTGCTCCAGCGCTGCGGCGGTTGTGGGCAGCTGCGCCATCCGCCGCGGCCGATGTGCCCGCACTGCCGCTCGCTGGAATGGGAGGCGATCGAGTCGTCGGGTCGCGGCACCGTCTACAGCTACGTCATGCCGCACGAGCCGAAATTTCCCTTCTTCGAATACCCCTACGTCGTCGCGCTGGTGGAACTCGACGAAGGGGTGCGCCTGGTGTCCAACCTGACCGGAATCGACCCGGACGACGTGACAACCGGAATGCCCGTCGAGGTCTACTACCAGACGTTTGATAACGACCTGGTGTTGCACCAGTTCCGGCCGAGCGTTTAGGCCCGTCATGGACTTCACCTTCACCGAAGAGCAGGAGACAATCGCCAAGCTGGCCCGCGACCTGTTGGAGCGCCGTGCCACGCCCGACCGGCTGGCCGAACTGGAAGCCGGCGACACCCGCTACGACGCCGAGCTCTGGCAAGAGCTGGCCGCCGCCGACCTGCTGGGCACCGCCCTACCCGAGTCGGTGGGCGGCTCATGCGCTTCAAGCGGTGGCTTCGTGGAACTCGGGGTGCTGCTGGCCGAGGTCGGCTACAGCGTCGCGCCCGTGCCCGCCTACGCCACGCTGGTGCTGGGCGCCGACCCGATCGCCCGGCACGGCAACGACGAACAGCAAAAGCGGTTTCTTCCGGGCGTGGTGACCGGGTCCCGCCTGCTAACAGCGGGATTGGCCGAGCCGGGCCGCTCGGACCCGACTCGCCCGCGCACCACCGCGCGCCGCGACGGCCAGCATTGGCGCCTCGACGGCGCCAAGGAGCTGGTGCCGGCCGCGCAGCTCGCCGACACCATCCTGATCCCGGCCGCCGCCGACGACGGCACCGCGTGCCTGTTCCTGCTGGCCGCCGACGCGGCCGGTGTCGAGATCCGCCCGGTGCCCACCACGAACCGCGAGCCGCACGCGGACGTATTCCTGGACGGCGCAACCGTTTCCGCGGCGGACGTGATCACCGGTGCCGGGTTGGTCGAGTCGCTGCACACCCGGGCCCTGGTCGGGCTGTGCGCGATCCAGCTCGGTGTCACCGAGCGGGCGCTGCGCATCGCCGCCGAATACACCACGGGCCGAGAACAATTCGGCCGGCCGATCGGCAGCTTCCAGGCGGTGCAACAGCGCATGGCCGACGCCTTCATCGACGTCGAGGCCATTCGGTGGACCACTTGGCAGGCGGCCTGGCTGATCGCGCACGGGCGGCCTGCCGACCGCGCGGCGCGCATCGCGAAGTTCTGGGCCGCCGAGGCCGGCGCGCGGGTGGCCGCCACCGCCCAGCACGTCCACGGCGGCATCGGCATCGACGTCACCTATCCCCTGCACCGCTATTTCCTGTGGGCCAAACACAACGAGTTGACCCTCGGTCCGGCTTCAGCGCAGCTGGCCCACCTCGGCGCAACCTATTCGGAGGGACCCGCATGACGACCACCGCCAACCGCACTCTGCAATGGCGAGACATTTCGATCGGTGACGAGGTCACACCGCTCGAAATCCCGATCACCACAACGATGATCGTCGCCGGCGCGATCGCCACCCGGGACTTCATGCCGGTGCACCATGACCGCGACTACGCGAAGAAACAGGGCTCACCCAATCTGTTCATGAACATCCTGACCACCAACGGCTACTGCGTGCGCTTCCTCACCGACTGGGCCGGCCCCGAAGCGATGGTGAAGAACCTGTCGATCCGCCTGGGGGTGCCGTGCTTTCCGGATGATCCGCTGCGGTTCACCGGCAGCGTCACCGGCAAGACTCAAGGCCCTAAAGGGACGCCGCCGGCCGAGAACTTCGTCGAGGTGACGTTCAAGGGTTCCAACAGCCTGGGCGATCACGTGTCCGGCACGGCGGTGCTCAGCCTGCTCGACGGGGTGGCCGCATGAGCCGGACGGGTCCGGGCAGCCTTCCCGGAAGCTGCGCCATCGTCGGGATCGGACAGACGGAGTTCTCCAAGGAATCCGGGCGCAGCGAGCTGCAATTGGCGTGCGAGGCGGTCAGCGCCGCCCTCGACGACGCCGGCCTGGCCCCCGGTGACGTCGACGGCATGGTCACGTTCACCATGGACTCCAGCGACGAGATCGACATCGCCCGCAACGTGGGCATCGGCGACCTGAGCTTCTTTTCCCGCGTGCACCACGGCGGCGGCGCGGCCGCCGGCACCGTCGTGCACGCGGCGATGGCGGTCGCCACCGGTCTCGCCGACGTGGTGGTGTGCTGGCGCGCCTTCAACGAGCGCTCCGGCTTCCGGTTTGGCGGCAGCGGACGCAGCATGGCCGAAACCCCATTGTTCATGGCGCATTACGCGCCGTTCGGGCTGCTCACCCCCGCGGCCTGGGTAGCGATGCATGCCCAGCGCTACATGTCGACCTACGGCGTCACCAACTCTGACTTCGGCAGGATCGCGGTCGTCGACCGCAAGCACGCGGCGACCAACCCCGACGCCTGGTTCTATCAGCGGCCGATCACCCTGGAAGACCACCAGAATTCGCGCTGGATCGTCGAACCCGTACTGCGCCTGCTGGATTGCTGCCAGGAGAGTGACGGCGGCGTCGCGCTGGTGATCACCAGCGCCGAACGCGCCCGCGACCTGCGCCAGCCGCCGGCCATCATCACCGCGGCCGCCCAGGGCGCGGCCCGCGACGGCGAGATGATGACCAGCTATTACCGCGACGAGATCACCGGCCTGCCGGAGATGGGTGTGGTGGCCCGCCAGCTCTGGCGCGACTCCGGTCTCAAGCCCCAAGACATCCAGACCGCCTTCATCTACGACCATTTCACGCCGTTTGTGTTCGCCCAGCTCGAGGAGCTCGGGTTCTGCGGGCGCGGCGAGGCCAAGGATTTCGCGACGGTCGAGCGGCTGTCGCTGGGCGGAGAATTCCCGATCAACACCAACGGCGGCCTGCTCGGCGAGGCGTATATCCACGGCATGAACGGCATCACCGAGGGGGTGCGTCAGGTGCGCGGCACGTCGTACAACCAGGTCGACAACGTCGAACACGTGCTGGTCACGTCCGGAACCGGGGTGCCGACCAGCGGCCTGATCCTCGCACCGGCCGGCTGAGGGGATCGCCATGCCCAGGCTCGCGATCCTGACCGCCCACGGCGGGCCGATCGAGCTGGCCGAATTCCCGTTGTCCACACCTGCGCCGGGCACCGCGGCGCTGCGGCTGCGGATGGCCGGCATCTGCGGATCCGACCTACACATCTTTCGCGGCGAGCTGCCGCTGCCCTGCCCCTTCGCCATGGGCCACGAAATGGTCGGCGAGATCGCCGAACTCGGCGAGGGCCTGACCACCGACGCGACCGGTAAGCCGCTCGCCGTCGGCGATCGTGTGGTGGCGCCGTACTTTTGGTTCTGCGGCAGCTGTCACGCGTGCGCGCGCGGACGCTCGTATGCCTGCCAGAACCTGATGGCCGGCGAGTACCGCACCCATGAGCAGGTACCGCACTTCGTCGCCGCCTACGGCGAGTACTACTACACCAGCCGCCGGCAGCCGCTGTACAAGGTTCCCGCCGACCTGCCCGACGAGGCGGTAGCGCCGTTGAATTGCGCTCTGGCGCAGGTGCTTTTCGCGCTGCGCGAGGTTCGGCTCGGGGATACCGTAGTCATTCAGGGCGCCGGCGGGCTGGGCATCAACGCCGCGGCCGTCGCCCGGACGGCGGGCGCGGCGTCGGTCATCGTCATCGACAAGATCGCCGAACGGCTCGACGTCGCCGCCGACTTCGGCGCCACCGTGTGCATCGACGCCAGCGCACTCTCGGCGGCCGAGGTCACCGAGCGGGTGCACAAACACACCGACGGCATCGGGGCGGACTGGGTGCTCGAGGTCGTCGGTGTGCCGGGCGTTATCCCGGAGGGAATCGGGTTCCTCAACAACGGCGGCACGCTGCTCGAGGTCGGCAACGTCGGGATGGGACGCACCTTCGAGCTCGACCCCAGCGCGTTGGTCTACGGCAACAAGTCCGTGCGCGGCGTGATGCTCTATGACCCCGTCACCCTGGCCACCGGGCTGTCGTTCCTGCAGCACACCAGTTTTCCGTTCGAGCGGCTGATGCCCGAGCCGTTTCATCTGGCCGACGTCAACGCGGCGTTCGCCTCGGCCGATGCCGGGCTGGTGCCCCGGGGGGCGTTGATCCCGTGACGGCGCAGGCTTCTCAGGTGACCGACACCCGCGAGCTCATCGTGGAGTCGGCGTTCGCGTGCTTCGGCAAGCAGGGATTGCAGAAGGCGACCATCGTCGACATCGCCAAGCACGCCGGCGTATCCCGCAGCACGATCTACGAATACTTCTCCGACAAGGCCTCGATCGTCGAGGCGTGCGCCGAGCACGCGTCGCAGCGGTTCTACCGCGAGATGACCAAGGCGATGGACCGCGGCGGCACGCTGGAGGACAAGCTGTGTTCGGCAGCGGTTTTCGTCACCCAGGCGCGGCGGGTCATCGCTTCGGAAAAGTACTTCGACGAGGACGCCATCAGCCTGTTGCTGACCAAGGACGCCGCGGTGCTGCTGCGCGAATGCGTCGAGTTCTTCGCCCCCTACCTGTCGGCCGCCCGGCTCACCGGCGAGGTGCGCAAGGACCTCGACATCGAGGCCGCCGGTGAATGGTTCGCGCGCATCCTATTCTCGTTGTTCAGCACGCCGTCCTCGACGCTGGACATGGATGATCCCGACGTGGCGGCGGAATTCGTTCGCGCCCATGTGGTACGCGGGTTCGCCAGCGACCGCCCGCGCCGGCGTTGAGTGTGCGTCCACCGCCTCGGGTGTGAATCCAGGGTCTTGGGGGTGAATCCCTGGCGGTGATCCTCGGCGTGTCGCCGCCCGGTGTGCACACTCAAAGCCAACGATTCACCCGCGGTGGCCGCCGCACCTAGTGACCGCGCCGCGCGAGCGCTCGCAGGAAGAACGCCAAATTCGCGGGCCGCTCGGCCAGCCGGCGCATGAAGTAGCCGTACCACTGGGCGCCGAAGGGGACGTAGACCCGCAGCTGATGTCCGGCCGCAACCAGACGCCGTTGTTCGTCGTCGCGAATGCCATAGAGCATCTGATATTCGAATTCGGCACTGCTACGGGCTGTTTCACGCACGATGGCGGGTACCGCGCCGATGATCTGCGGGTCGTGTGTAGCCACCATCGGGTAGCCGACGCCGCCCATCAATACCGACAGGCACGCCAGATAGGAGTCGGTGACCTCGGCGGGTTTCCGGTAGGCCACCGCGGCGGGTTCGTCGTAGGCGCCCTTGCACAGCCTGACCCGGGCGCCGGAGGCCGCGAATTGGCGGCAGTCGTCCAGAGTGCGCCGCAGGTACGCCTGCAAAACCACGCCCAGCCAGGGGAATTCAGCCCGCAGGTCGCGCACCACGGACAGCGTCGACTCGGTGGTGGTGTGGTTCTCGGCGTCCACCGTCACCCACACGCCGGCCCGCCGGGCGGCGTCGCAGATCGACCACGCGTTCTCCCGGGCGATCTTTTCGCCGTCGCGCTCGAGCGACTGCCCGAGCGCGGACAGCTTGACCGAGACTTCCAGCGGCCGCACCGCATTGCCGGCCGTGTCGAGCCCACCCAACCTGTCGATCAGATCCAGGTAGGTCCGCACGGCGGCATCGGCGCCGTCCGCGTCGGCGACGTCCTCACCCAGATAGTCGACGCTGACGAAGCGACCCGAACCGCGCAGCGCGGCAACGCTGTTCAGCGCGGAATCGATCGTCTCCGCCGGGACGAAGCGCCGCACCACGCGACGGGTGACCGGGAAGCGCTCGGCGGCGCGGCGCAACCCGTCGCGGCGGCCGGCGGCCATGATCGTCGGGCGCAGCGTGGCGGCGAACAGCCCGGCCATCAGTCGGCGCCCATGTGCGGATACGTGTGGTCGGTCGCCGGGATGAAAGTCTCCTTGATGGTGCGCGCCGAGGTCCAGCGCAACATGTTCAGCATCGATCCCGCCTTGTCGTTGGTGCCCGAACCGCGGGATCCCCCGAACGGTTGGCGCCCGACGACCGCGCCGGTCGGCTTGTCGTTGACGTAGAAATTCCCGGCAGCGAACCGCAACCGGTGCTGGGCGGTCAGCACCGCCGCGCGGTCGTCGGCGATGACCGCGCCGGTCAGCGCGTACCGCGACCCGGTGTCGACGACGTCGAGGATCCGCTCGTAGTCGGCGTCGGGGTACACGTGCACCGACAGCAACGGGCCGAAGTACTCCGTCGCGAACGACTCGTCGGTCGGGTCGTCGGACAGCAGCACCGTGGGGCGCACGAAATAGCCCTCGCGGTCGTCGTATTCGCCGCCGACGGCGATGGTGACGTGCGGCGCGCCCTTGGCCCGCTCGATGGCGTCGACGTTCTTGATGAAGGCGCGCCGGTCGATCAGCGCTCCCCCGTAGTTGGTCAGGTCGGTGACGTCGCCGTAGCGCAGCGCGGCGGTCTTGCCCAGGAAGTCGTCACCCATGCGGCGCCACACCGACTGCGCGATGAAGGCCCGCGACGCCGCCGAGCATTTCTGACCCTGGTAGTCGAACGCGCCGCGAATCAACGCCGCGCACAACACATCCGGGCGCGCCGAGGCGTGGGCGACGACGAAGTCCTTGCCACCGGTCTCGCCGACCAGCCGCGGATAGCTCTGGTAGCGACCGATATTGGCGCCCACCCGCTGCCACAACTGCTGGAAGGTGGCCGTTGACCCGGTGAAATGGATGCCGGCCAGCCGCGGATCGGCCAGCGCCACATCGGAGACGGCCAACCCGTCGCCGGTCACCAGATTGATCACCCCGGGCGGTAACCCCGCCGCCTCGAGCAGTTGCATGGTGAGGTAGGCGGACAACGTCTGGGTGATCGAGGGCTTCCACACCACGGTGTTGCCCATCAGCGCCGGCGCGGTCGGCAAATTGCCCGCGATCGAGGTGAAGTTGAACGGCGTGATCGCATACACGAAGCCGTCCAGCGGGCGGTAATCGCTGCGATTCCACTCGCCCGGCCCGCTGATCGGCTGCTGGGCCAGGATCTGTTGGGCGAACGCCACATTGAAGCGCCAGAAATCGATCTGCTCGCACGGCGAATCGATCTCGGCCTGATAGACCGACTTGGATTGGCCGAGCATCGTGGCGGCGGCGATCTTCTCCCGCCAGGTACCGGCCAGCAGGTCGGCGGCGCGCAGGAACACCGCCGCACGCTCATCGAACGGCATTGCCGCCCAAGAGCTTTTCGCGGCCATCGCGGCCTCGATCGCCGCCGTCGCGTCGGCGTGCGCCGCGTTGGTCAGGGTGCCCAGCCGCGCGGCGTGCCGGTGCGGCTGAACCACATCGATGCGCTCACCGTCGCCCATCCGGTGGGCGGCGCCGATGACATGCGGCAGCTCGATCGGGTTGTCGGCCAGCAGCGCCAGTTCGGCGACAAGGCGGTCGCGTTCCGGGGAGTGCGGCGCATAGTTGTGGACCGGCTCGTTGGCCGGCATCGGGACCTGGGTTATCGCGTCCATGCTGCCAGGGTCCTCGCGCACACACCGCAAAGATTTAGCCGATCGGACAATACAGTGCGCCATCGATAGTACAATCGGACAACATGGCCGGTGTGGGTCTGGGACAGCTGCTCCTCGCGCTGGATGCGACCCTGGTGAGCCTGGTCGACGCGCCCCGGGGCCTGGACCTGCCGGTGGCATCGGCGGCGCTGATCGACAGCGACGACGTGCGGCTGGGCCTGGCGGCCGCGGCGGGTTCGGCCGACGTCTTCTTCCTGTTGGGTGTCGCCGACGACGAGGCGCTGCGCTGGATGGACAAGCAGGCGCGCGACCGCGTGCCGGCGGCCATCTTCGCCAAAGGACCGCCGGATGCTTTGGTGGCCAAGGCCGTTGCGGCCGGCTCTGCGGTGGTGGCGGTCGACCCGCGGGCCCGCTGGGAGCGGCTCTATCAGCTGGTCAACCATGTGCTCGAGCATCACGGGGACCACGCCGACGCCATGGACGACTCGGGCACCGATCTGTTCGGGTTGGCGCAGTCGCTCGCCGACCGCATCCACGGCATGGTGAGCATCGAAAACGCTCAGTCACACGTCTTGGCGTATTCGGCGTCCAACGACGAGGCCGACGAGCTGCGCCGCCTGTCCATCCTGGGCAGGGCCGGTCCGCCCGAGCATCTCGAGTGGATCGGCCAATGGGGCATCTTCGATGCGTTGCGGTCCGGCGGTGAGGTGGTCCGCGTCACCGAGCGGCCCGAGTTGGGGCTGCGTCCCCGGCTGGCCGTCGGGATCCACCAGCCCGCGCCCGATGCGCGGCGACCGCCGGTGTTCGCCGGAACCATCTGGGTGCAGCAGGGCTCGCAACCGCTGGCCGACGACGCCGAGGAGATGTTGCGCGGCGCCGCCGTGCTGGCCGCCCGCATCATGTCGCGGCTGGCGGCCCGGCCCTCCACCCACGCGCGGCGGGTGCAGCAACTGCTTGGCCTGGCCGACGCGGAAACCCTTGGCCACGTTGACGTGGCCGCGATCGCCCGCGAACTGGGCCTCGCCGCCGACGGCGACGCGGCCCTGATCGGCTGGGACGCGGCGGACGGCTCGCCCCGTCAGGCGCGGATCGCCGACGTCATTGCGCTGAGCGCCAGCGCTTTTCGGCGCGACGCTCAGGTCGCCTCGAACGGCGCGCGCACATATGTGCTCCTGCCCCAGACGCAGAACCGCTCGGTCGCCTCGTGGGTCCGCGGCACCATCGCCGCCATGCGCACCGAACTCGGGGTGCAACTGCGGGCGGCCATCGCCGCACCGGTCGCCGGCCTTGGCGGGGTGGGCGCGGCCCGCATCGAGGTGGACCGCGTGCTGGACAGCGCTGAGCGGCATCCGATTTCGTTCGGTCAGGTGACGTCGCTGGCCGAGGCCCGCACCACCGTCTTGCTCGACGAGATCGTCACGCTGATCGGCGGCGACGAGCGCCTGATCGATCCGCGGATCGTGGCGTTGCGCGACGACGAGCCGGTGCTGGCCGAGACGTTGCGGACCTACCTGGACGCTTTCGGCGACATCGCCGCGGCCGCGCAGGCGTTGCGGGTGCATCCCAACACGGTTCGCTACCGGGTGCGCCGGATCGAAAAATCGTTGTCGACGTCGCTGGCCGATCCCGAGGTGCGGCTGCTGTTTTCGCTGGGGCTGCGCGTCCTGAACGCGCGTTGAGCGGTCATCGCCGGGGAGCTCTCGCGCGATTAGCTCGCTTTTGGACGACGCGGATGCAACAATGCCACCCGTAAGGTGATGACGATGTAGGAAGCCGGTGCGAATCCGGCGCGGTCCCGCCACTGTCATCGGGGAGCGACCCTCAACGGCCACGGCTGAGAAGTCGGAAGGCGAGGCGAGCAGCGATCCGAGAGCCAGGACACTTGCGTCATTGCGTCCTGCGACCCGGGGCGGTGCACCCCGAGAGAGCTGCCAATCTCCATGTCTGTTCCGGCATGGGTGGCCGTTGCTGCTGCCACCACTTCGACGCCTAGCCGCGCCCGTTCTGTTGCCCCGGGAGCTGAGCCCCCCTGCTCGATCCACTTCGTCGCCCCGCCAAGAGGTTTCGGCACGGCCGAGGGAGGCGGCCGATGACCGCCCCGATCTGGATGGCCTCCCCTCCCGAAGTGCATTCGGCGCTGCTGTGCAGCGGCCCGGGACCCGGCCCGTTGCTGGCCGCCGCGGCGGCCTGGACGTCGCTGAGCCAGGCATATGCGGAGTCGGTGGACGAGCTGGCCGCGGTGCTGGGCGCCGCGCAAGCCGGCAGCTGGGACGGCCCGAGCGCCGTGGCATACGTGACCGCGCACGCGCCGTATCTGGGGTGGTTGGTGCAGTCCAGCGCGGACAGTGCGGCCGTGGCCGCCCAACTCGACATTGCGGCCGCCGCCTACACCGCGGCGCTGGCAGCCATGCCGACGCCGCCCGAGTTGGCCGCCAACCACGCCACCCACGCGGTGTTGACGGCGACCAATTTCTTTGGCATCAATACCATCCCGATCGCGGTGAACGAATCCGACTACGCGCGGATGTGGGTCCAGGCCGCCACCGTGATGAGCACCTACCAGGCTGTTGCGACGGCCGCGGTGGCCGCCGCGCCGCAAGCCGAACCGGCACCACAGGTCATGCAGGCCACCGCGCTGGCGGCCACCGCGGAACATTCGTCGTATCCCCCGGACACGCAGAACCAGTGGCTGGACTGGTTGCAGCAGAGCGGGTTTGTCGACTTCTACAACACCTACATCCAGCCGTTGATCGACCAGCTGATGAACAACCCGTTCCTGCAGTCCCTGTTTTCCGGGTTCGACCCGTGGCTGCCGTCGCTGGGCAATCCGCTGAGCTTCCTGAACCCGTTCAACATCGCGTTCGCGCTCGGCTACCCGATGGATTTCGGTTCGTACTTCGGCTATCTGGCGCAGATGTTCAGCTTCGTCGCGGCCGACCTTGCGGCGGCGTTCGCCTCGGGTAACCCCGCCACGATCGCGTGGACCCTGCTGTTCACCACCATCGAGGTGATCGGCACAGTCATCACGGACACCATCGCGTTGATCAAGACGCTGCTCGAGCAGATGATCGTGCTGATCCCGCTCATCGTGCCGCTGCTGACCGTCGCGGTGGTTCCGGTGGTCGTCCCCACCTTGGTGGGGGGCTTGGCGGGCCTGACGGGTCTGGCCGGGCTGCACGCCATCCCGGTCGTGCCGCTCGTCCCGGCCCCGGCGCTCGTCCCGGTGGCGGCCCTGGTGGTGATGGTTCCGGCGAACCCCATCGCCGGCGCGGGCCGGTCGGAGGCCGTCGACGGCTCGGGCTCGAGATCCAGGTATTCGTACCCGCGGCCGAGTTCGGTGACCTTGACCCGGTGCCGGCGCGTCTTCGTCGTCTCGTCCTGGGGCAGCGCCACCGCCTCTTCTCCGGCCGCGTCGGCCGCCGCCGCCCGGCGCGCGCGGGCGCTGGTGCTCGCGGCCCTGCGGGCGTCCGCGGTCAGGCCACCGACCAGGTAGCCGAGGCTTTGCATCGCCGCCACCGGCGGGCCCGGTGGGCGGACCGGTGCAGCCGGGCGCGGCCGGCGCGGGTGCCGCGGCGGCGCGGGCCGGTGCGGTGGCCGCTGGCCCATCGGGCAGTGCGGCGCCGCCGCCGAACGGTGTTGCGCGGAGTT
>NZ_LZKY01000131.1:0-27968 GCF_001673055.1 Mycobacterium sp. 1245801.1 | reverse complement strand
AACACCGCGACATCGACGAGATCGCCCGCAACGCGCTGTGCGGCCTGTACGACGGGGTCCAGGACAAGCGGTCCGACCAGGCGCTGGCCAAGCTCAGCAGCGACGCGTTTCGCAAGCAGTTCTCCGAGGTCGAGCTGACCTCGATCGACAAGATCGTCTACCTGTCGCAGTACCAGGCTCAGGCGTTGTTCACCATGAAGGTGTCGCCGGTAAGCGGGGCCCCGATGCACGGGCAGGTGCAGGGCATCGCGCAGCTGCTGTTCCAGCGCGGCCAGATCATGGTCTGCTCGTACGTGCTGCGCACCGGCGGCTCGTACTGAGTGCGAAACCGTCAGCCGGGCAACAACCCGGTTGACGGATTTGGGATCAACCGATCAGTTGAACGAGTCGCCGCAGGCGCACGAGCCGGTGGCGTTCGGGTTGTCGATGGTGAAGCCCTGCTTCTCAATGGTGTCCACGAAGTCGATGGACGCGCCTTCGACGTAGGGCGCGCTCATCCGGTCCACGGTCAGCGTCACGCCCCCGAACTCCGCGGTCAGGTCGCCGTCCAGCGTCCGGTCGTCGAAGAAGAGGTTGTAGCGCAGGCCGGCGCACCCGCCCGGCTGCACGGCGATGCGCAGCGCGAGGTCGTCGCGGCCCTCCTGGTCCAACAGGGACTTTGCCTTGGTGGCGGCGGCCTCGGTCAGGATCACGCCGTGGGTCGTCGTGGCGTTCGACTCGTTTTGCACCGTCATTGCTTCTCCTACATGCCTCATCGTTGGGTGGGTCCGATCAAGCCCGATACCGCCGGCTTGCGCCGGGCGATCCGGATCGCGCGAAAGTCCACTTCTTCAACGGTACCTTGACGGACCGCTATTCCCGAGTCGCGCCGCCACAACGGAGGCCAGGCCCATGAGTTGGTTGGCGGCGTCGGCCTGCGCCAACCGCACCGATCCGGCGTGCTCGGCGATGGATAACGCGGCCATGATGCCCGACGAACGTACCGTCGCGTTGTCGAGGTCGACCTGGCCGGCCAGCACGACCACCGGAATCCCCCGCGGCCGGGCCGCGTCGGCGAGAAATCCCACCACCTTGCCGTGCAGGGATTGTTCGTCGAACCGGCCCTCGCCGGTGACGATCAGCTCCGCGGTGTCCAGGTCGTCGGACAGCCGGGTGTGTTCGGCGATGATGGCCGCCCCGGACTGACAGCGGCCGCCGAGCGCCAGCAGCCCGGCACCGATCCCGCCGGCGGCCCCCGCCCCGGGCTCGGCGCTCACGTCGCGCCCCGCCACCGCTTCCAGGATCAGCGCCCACGCCTGCAGGCGAACCTCCAGCGCGGCGACGGTGGCCGTGTCCGCGCCCTTCTGCGGCCCGAACACCCGGGCCGCCCCCCACGGGCCCAGCAGCGGGTATTCGGTGTCGGAGGCCGCGATCAGCTCCACGTTGCCCAGCTGCCGGCGGGCGGTGTCCAGGCCGCCGAGCTCGGCGATCATGCCCTGCCCCCCGTCGGTGCAGGCGCTGCCGCCCAAACCCACCACGATGCGCGTCGCCCCGACCCGCAGCGCCTCGGCGATCAGCTGGCCCACGCCTTTGCTGTGCGCCGCCATGGCGGTCTCCGGGGTGGGTGGTCCACCGATCAGCGCCAGGCCGCACGCTTGGGCGCACTCCAGGTAGGCGGTGGCCGACCCGGGGTCGAACACCCAATCGGCTTCGACCATGGCTTTCAGCGGTCCCGAGACCCTTAGCCGACGCGTCTCCCCCAGCCGGCTGGCCAGCACCTCGACGAAGCCGGGGCCGCCGTCGGATTGCGGGGCGACGATGAACCGGTCGCCGGGACGCGACCGGGTCCAGCCGGTCGCGATGGCGGCGGAAGCCTCCAGCGCCGACATGCTGTCGGCGTAGCAGTCCGGGGCGACCAGAACTTGCATGGCGGGCAATTGCAGGCGGCCGGGGGCCAGGCCGGGACCATCATCATCCGAGGCCATCGACCCGTCGTCCATCAAAGGCAGCCGTTCATCACGTGTAAGAGTAGGGCCAAGGGAGGCACTAACGCAGGTCTAATAGCAAGGCATTCCAGGCGAATTCCGGCCCGGGTCGCGCGCGAAGTAACCTGGCCACTGTGAAGCTGTTGGGCCGTAAGAAAGGCCAGGACACCGACCTCGACGAAAACGCGGCCACCGCGGCCGTCGCCGGCGTTGCTGGCGCCTCGGGCGACGCAACCCGCGAGGCGCAGCGGACGGGCCCCAAGGGCCGCCCCACGCCCAAGCGCAACGAGGCGCGGCGCAACGCGCGCAAGGGACCGGTCGCGCCGGCCCCCATGACCGCCGCCGAGGCGCGGGCGCGGCGCAAATCGCTGGCCGGCCCCAAGCTCACCCGCGAGGAGCGCCGCGCCGCCAAGGCCGCCGGCCGCGCCGGCATGTCGGAACGCCGCGCGAAGATGATGGCCGGCGAAGAGGGTTACCTGTTGCCGCGCGACCAGGGGCCTATCCGCCGCTACGTGCGCGACGTGGTGGATTCGCGGCGCAACCTGCTGGGCCTGTTCATGCCGTCGACCCTGTTTTTGATGTTCGTCATGTTCGGCGTCCCGCAGCTGCAGCTGTGGGTATCGCCGGCGATGCTGGTGCTGATGGCCGTGATGAGCGTCGACGGGTTGATCCTGGGCCGCAAGGTCAGCAGGCTGGTCGACGCGAAGTTCCCGGACAACACCGAAAGCCGTTGGAAGCTAGGCCTTTACGCCGCCGGCCGGGCGTCCCAGATGCGCCGGCTGCGGGCGCCGCGGCCCCAGGTCAAGCACGGCAGCCGTGTCGAGTAGAGCTCGCCGGAAGGCCGGCTGACATCGGTGCGCACCCTGGTGCTCGGCGGGATCAGGTCAGGCAAGTCGCAGTGGGCGGAGCAAGCCATCGCCGACGGGTTGCCGGCGGGGCAGGCGGTTCAATACCTGGCGCCCGGGCCGGCCGGCAACGACGATGCGGCCTGGGCGCAGCGGATCGCCCGCCACCGCGCCCGCCGGCCCGCGCACTGGTCGACGATCGAAACCGACGACGTCGCAACGCAATTGCGCCAATGCCCGGACACCCCGACGCTCGTCGACGATCTCGGCACCTGGCTGACCGCCGCGCTGGACCGCAACGGCGCCTGGGACGGCGGCTCGGTGGTGGCCGCCGTCGATGACGTGCTGGCCGCGGTCGGCGACTTCGCTTCCCCGCTGGTGCTGGTCAGCCCGGAGGTCGGCTTGACGGTGGTGCCCGCTACCGCCTCCGGACGCCGGTTCGCCGACGAGCTGGGCGGCCTCAACCAGCGCCTCGCCGGGTTGTGCGACCGGGTGGTGCTGGTGGTGGCCGGCCAGCCGGTCCCAATCAAACCGTCGGGGGCCTGATGCAGTTCGCCGCCATCTCACCGCCCGATGTGGACGTCGCCGCCGCCGCGCGCGCCCGCCAGGACGCCCTGACCAAGCCCCGCGGCGCGCTGGGCCGGCTCGAGGATCTGTCGGTGTGGGTCGCGTCGTGTCAGGGGCATTGCCCGCCAAGGCAATTCGAGCGTGCCCGGGTGGTGGTGTTCGCCGGTGATCACGGCGTCGCCCGCTCGGGTGTGTCGGCCTACCCGCCGGAGGTGACGGCGCAGATGGTCGCCAACTTCGACGCCGGCGGGGCCGCGATCAACGCCCTGGCCGACATCGCCGGGGCGACGGTGCGGGTCGCCGACCTGGCTGTCGACGCCGAGGCGCTGACCGAACGGATCGGCGCCCACAAGGTGCGCCGCGCCAGCGGCGACATCCGGGTGCAGGACGCGTTGAGCGACGACGAGACCGCGCAAGCGCTCGCGGCCGGCGCGGCCATCGCCGACGAGGAGGTCGACGCGGGCGCCGACCTGCTGATCGCCGGGGACATGGGCATCGGAAACACCACGCCCGCAACGGTGTTGGTGGCGGCCCTGACGAACGCCGAGCCGGTCGCGGCGGTGGGCTTCGGCACCGGGATCGACGACGCCGGGTGGGCGCGCAAGACGGCCGCGGTGCGCGACGCCCTGTTTCGCGCGCGGCAGGTGCTGCCCGATCCGGTCGCGCTGCTGCGCTGCGCCGGTGGCGCCGACCTGGCCGCGCTGGCTGGCTTCTGCGCGCAGGCCGCGGTCCGGCGCACGCCGTTGCTGCTCGACGGCATGGCGGTGACGGCGGCCGCGCTGGTCGCCGAGCACCTAGCGCCGGGCGCCCGGCTGTGGTGGCAGGCCGGTCACCGGTCCACCGAGCCCGCGCATGCGCTCGCGCTGACGGCGCTGGATCTCGAGCCGATCCTCGACCTGCGGATGCGGCTGGGCGAGGGAACCGGCGCGGCCCTCGCGGTGCCGGTGCTGCGCGCCGCGGTGGCCGCCCTGTCGTCGATGGCGACCTTCGCCCAGGCCGGTGTGTCCGACCGCCTCGACGGCCCCGCACCGGCCGCTCCCCCGCCGTGATCCGTTCGCTGGCAACGGCTTTCGTGTTCGGTACGGTGCTGCCCGTTCCGGGCGGCGGCCATGCGCCGATGGGCCGCGCCGCCATGGCCGCACTGCCGGTGGTGGGCGCCGTGCTGGGGGCCCTGGCCGCCGCCGTGACCTGGGGCGGGGTGCACGTGTTCGGGCCGTCGGGCCCGCTGCCCGGCCTGCTGGCGGTCGCGGTGCTGCTGTTGGTGACGCGCGGCCTGCACGTCGACGGTGTCGCCGACACGGCCGACGGCCTGGGCTGCTACGGCCCGCCGCAGCGGGCGCTGGCGGTGATGCGCGAGGGATCGACCGGGCCGTTCGGCGTCGCCGCCGTCGTCGTCGTGATCATGCTGCAGGCACTGGCGTTTTCTGCGTTGGGGGCCACCGGCCGGGTGTGGCCCGGCGTGGCCGGGATCGCCGTGGCGGTGTTCTCGGGCCGGGTGGCCGCGGTGCTGGCCGGCCACCGGTCGGTGCCCGCGGCCGAGGGCAGCGCCCTGGGGGTGCGGGTCGCGGGCAGCCAGCCGACCTCGGTGGTGGCGGCCTGGGTCGCGGTGCTGCTCGCCGGCTCGCTGCTGGCCGGGCCGCGGCCGTGGCAGGGCCCGGTGGCGGTGGCGGTGGGCCTGGGCTGCAGCGCGATCCTGGTGCGGCACTGCGTGCGCCGATTCGGCGGCATCACCGGTGACGTGCTGGGCGCGGCGATCGAACTGGCCGCGACGGTGAGCGCCGTGGCGCTCGCGGGCCTGGTGCGGTTCTGAGCTCGAGCGTGAAACTAATTTCACGCTCACGCCCGAATGTGAAGCTAACTTCACACTCGAGCCAACTAGCCCAGCCGGGCCATCCAGCCGTGGGTGTCGGCGAAGGTGCCGCGCTGAATCCCGGTCAGCGTGTCGCGCAGCGCCATGGTGACCTCGCCGGGTTGGCCGTCGGCGACGGTGAACTCGGCATCGCCGTACTTCACGTGCGAGACCGGGGTGATCACCGCGGCGGTGCCGCAGGCGAACACCTCGGTGATCTCCCCGGCGGCGGCCTTCTTCTGCCACTCGTCGATATCGATCTTGCGTTCCTCGACGGAGAAACCGGCGTCAATGGCCAACTGCAGCAAGGAGTTTCGCGTTATGCCGGGCAGCAGTGAACCCGACAGCTCGGGGGTGACCAGCCGCGCCGACCCGCCGCTGCCGAACACGAAGAAGATGTTCATCCCGCCCATCTCTTCGACGAAGCGCCGCTCGACGGCGTCCAGCCAGACCACCTGGTCGCAGCCGTTGGCCGCGGCCTCGGCCTGAGCCGACAGCGAGGCCGCGTAGTTGCCGCCGAACTTGGCGGCGCCGGTGCCGCCGGGGCTGGCCCGCACGAACTCCGTCGACACCCAGACGGTGACCGGGCTGATGCCGCCCTTGAAATAGGCGCCGGCCGGCGACGCGATCAGCAGGTAGCGGTAGCGCTTGGACGGCCGCACCCCCAGCCCGGGCTCGGTGGCGATGACGAACGGGCGCAGGTACAACGCCTCCTCGCCCCCGGCCGCCGGAACCCAGGCGCGATCGACCGCGATCAGCTGGCGCAGCGATTCCATGAACAGCTCTTCGGGCAGTTCCGGGATGGCCAGCCGCCGCGCCGACGACCGCAACCGGGCGGCGTTGGCCTCGGCGCGAAACGACACGATCGAGCCGTCCGCCCACCGGTACGCCTTGAGCCCCTCGAAGATCTCCTGCGCGTAGTGCAGCACGATCGCGGATGGATCCAGCTCGATGGGGCCGTACGGGATGACGCGCGCGTTGTGCCAACCGTCGCCGGTCTCGTCGTAGTCGATGGACACCATGTGATCGGTGAAGTACTTGCCGAAACCCGGCTCGGCCAGGATGGTTTCGCGTTCGGCATCGGTTGCCGGAGTTGCCGAGCGCGAAACCGTGAACTCGAGGGAGCCACTGGTCATCCGCCGATTGTATATCCGCCTACCGAATCGGATTTCGCCCGCGCACGCGGCGCCGCTAGCGCGTTTTCACCGCGACGAAGGGCGGGCGCACGACCTCGCACGCGGCGGGACGACCCCGGACGTCGACGGTGACCTGTTGACCGTCCTCGACGCCGGCGTCGGTGTCAATGAGCGCCAGCGCGATGCCGGCCTGCAGCGTCGGGGAGAACGTGCCCGACGTGGTGACCCCCACCGGGGTGTCGCCCGCGAGCACCGTCAGCCCGGCACGCAGCACGCCGCGGCCCACCATCCGCAGCCCGCGCAGCAGCCGGCGCGGGCCCGCCTCCTTCTCGGCCAGCAGGGCCTCGCGGCCGAAGAACGCGTCCTTCTTCCAGCCGATCGCCCACCCGCAGCGGGCCTGCAGCGGGGAGATGTCCAGGGCCAGTTCGTGGCCGTGCAGCGGGTAGCCCATCTCGGTGCGCAGGGTGTCGCGGGCGCCTAAACCGGCCGGCTCACCGCCGGCGGCGCCGACCGCCTCGGCCAGGGCGTCGAACACCACACCCGCGGATTCCCACGGCGGCAGCAGCTCGTAGCCGTGCTCGCCGGTGTAGCCGGTGCGGCACACCCGCACCGGCACGCCGGAGAACGACGTGTCGGCGTAGGCCATGTAATCCATGTCGGTGGGCAGGCCCAGCCGGCCGAGCACCTCGGCCGAGCGGGGCCCCTGCACGGCCAGCACCGCGAAGGACCGGTGCTCGTTGGTGATGGTCAGCCCGCTCGGTGCGGCGGCTTGGAGCGCCTCGACCACGGCGGCGGTGTTGGCGGCGTTGGGCACCAGGAAGATCTCGTCGTCGTCGACGTAGTAGGCGATCAGGTCGTCGATGACGCCGCCGGATTCGGTGCAGCACAACGTGTATTGCGCCTTGCCCGGACCGATACGGCCCAGGTCGTTGGTCAGCGCGGAGTTGACGAACTGCGCGGCCCCCGGCCCGCGGATCAGCGCCTTGCCCAGGTGGCTGACGTCGAAGAGGCCGACCGCGTTGCGCGTCGCGTTGTGCTCGCTGACGGTGCCGGCATACGACACCGGCATCAGCCAGCCGCCGAACTCGGCGAAACTGGCGCCCAAGCTTCGGTGACGCTCTTCCAACGGTCCGTGCAAAACCTCGGCTGCATCGCTCACGACTCTTCACCCTAATCAGCGATGACGGCCGGACCGTTAGGGTGATGCGGATGAGCACAGAACCCGGTTACGCCTCCCCCGCTGTAAGTGTCGCCTCCTCGCTGCCACGGCGCGCGGCCGCGTCGACCGTGCTGATCGTGCCCGTCGTGTCGACCGGTGAGGACGACAAGCCGGGCGCGGCCGTCGCGGCCGCCGAGCCGTTCCTGTCCTCCGACGCGGTGGCCGAGATCGAATCGGGTCTGCGGGCGCTGGAGGCCACCGGCGGCGCCGAACAGGTGCACCGGCTGGTGGTGGGATCGCTGCCGGTGTCCAGCGTGCTGACCGTCGGCCTGGGCAAACCGCGGTCCGAATGGCCGGCCGACACCATCCGTCGCGCCGCGGGCGTGGCCGCGCGTTCGCTGGGCAAGACCGAGTCGGTGCTCACCACGCTGGCCGAGCTGCCCGGCGAGGGCATCGCCGCGGCCGCCGTCGAGGGCCTGATCCTGGGCAGCTACCGGTTCACCGAGTTTCGCAGCGAGAAGACCGCACCCAAAGACCAAGGGCTGCGCAAGATCACGGTGCTCGCCTCGGAAACTAAAGGGGCCAAGGACGCCAAGAACGACGCCGCGCACGGCGCCGCCGTCGCCACCGCCGTCGCCACCGCCCGCGACTTCGTCAACACCCCGCCCAGCCACCTCTTTCCCGCCGAATTCGCCAAGCGCGCAAGGGCTTTGGGTGAATCCGTCGGTCTCGAGGTGGAGGTGCTGGACGACAAGGCGCTGCAAAAGGGCGGCTACGGCGGGATCATCGGTGTCGGGCAGGGCTCGTCGCGCCCGCCGCGGCTGGTGCGCCTGATCCACCGCGGTTCGAAGCTGGCCAAGCGGTCCAAGCAAGCCAAGAAGGTGGCGCTGGTCGGCAAAGGCGTCACGTTCGACACCGGCGGCATCTCGATCAAGCCGGCGGCGGGGATGCACCACATGACCTCGGACATGGGCGGTGCCGCCGCGGTGATCGCGACCGTCGCGCTGGCCGCACAGTTGCGCCTGCCGATCGACGTGATCGCCACGGTGCCGATGGCCGAGAACATGCCGTCGGCCACCGCGCAGCGCCCGGGCGACGTGCTGACGCAGTACGGCGGAATCACGGTCGAGGTGCAGAACACCGACGCCGAGGGCCGGCTCATCCTTGCCGACGCGATCGTGCGGGCCTGCGAGGACGACCCCGACTACCTGATCGAGACGTCCACGCTGACCGGCGCGCAGACGGTGGCGCTGGGCGCCCGGATCCCCGGGGTGATGGGCAGCGACGAGTTCCGCGACCGCGTGGCGGCGATCTCGCAGCGGGTGGGCGAGAACGGCTGGCCGATGCCGCTGCCCGACGAACTCAAGGAAGATCTGAAGTCAGGCGTGGCCGACCTGTCCAACATCAGCGGGCAGCGCTTCGCCGGGATGCTGGTGGCCGGGGTGTTCCTGCGCGAGTTCGTCGCCGACGGCGTGAGTTGGGCGCACATCGATGTGGCCGGCCCGGCCTACAACACCGGCAGTCCGTGGGGCTACTCGCCGAAGGGTTCCACCGGCGTGCCGACGCGGACCATGTTCGCGGTACTGGAGGACATCGCCGAAAACGGCTAGGGAATAAGCCTTTTGAGCACGGCGCGCCCGAGTTTGCGGCGCGGCCAGCCGGTCGCGCCGTCGGCGGCCAGCGCGGCGTTGGCGGCGTTGCGCCCGCATGCCCCGTGCACCGAGCCGCCCGGTGTCGCCGACGCGCTGCCCAGATACAGCCGCTCGACCGGTGTTTCGGCCCGGCCCATGCCGGGCGCCGGTCGGAAGATCAGCATCTGCTGCAGTTGCGACGTGCCCCCATTGACCGCGCCGTGGTGCAGATTAGCGTCGTGAGCCTCCAGGTCCGACGGGCGTTGCAGAAAGCGTCCGACGACATGGTCACCGAACCCGGGCGCGTGTTCTTCGATCACGCGATCCATCGACGCGGCAACCCGCTCCGCCGAAGCATCGTCATGCACGCCGCGCGGCAGATGCGTGTAGGCCCAGACACTTTCGGTGCCATCCGGCGATCGGGTCGGGTCGGCAGTGGTGGTCTGGCCCAGCAGCATGAACGGATGTTCGGGCACTGTGCGCGTGTTCACGTCGGCCATCCAACGAATCAGGCCGTGCCCGTCGGCGCCCAGATGAACGGTGCCGACGTCGCGCAGGTTCTTGGCATGCCACGGGATCGGGGCATCGAGCGCATAGTTGACCTTGACTACCGGCGGATCCCAGACGAAGTGTTTGAGATCCCGCAGCAACCCCGGCGACACCGCATCCGGCGGCAGCATGTGGCAGAACAGCCGCGGGGCGGTGACATCCGCGATCACCGCGCGACGCGCGCGAACGGTTCGCCCGTCGGTGGTGCTGACACCGGTCGCCCGGCCGCCCTGCACCTGAATGCGAGCGACGTCCTGGTTGCACTCGATCTGCGCCCCCGCCGAGTGGGCGCGCTTGACCAGCGCCGCCGTCAACTGGCCCGAACCTCCGACGGGAACCGGCCAACCGCAGTCCTGGGCGAGCATGGTCATCAGCAGCCCCATGACACCGCTACCCGGCGCATCCAGCGGGATATCAGCGTGTAAAGCGTTGCCCAGCAACATGACTCGCGGCGCATCACCGTCGAACAACTGGTCGGCCATGGCGTTGGCGGGCTGCACCAACAGGTTGGCCAGTCGCAGCGCATCCGACGTCCCGAGTTTGCGCAACAGGGTCAGCAGCGGGCGCATCGGCGGGAACGGCGACAGGATCGCTTCGAGCAGCGGCCTTTTCACCTCGTCCCACAACGCAACGATGCGTAGCCAATTGTCGCCGTCGCCCGGCGTACGACGCTCGAACTCCTCCGCGGTCTGGGCGGGATCGTGATACACGATGGGCGGGTCGTCGTCGGCGGCGTTGCGCGGGTGGCCAACCACCGTCGGCGCGTGCGACCACCGCAGCCCGTGGTCCTCCAGCTGCAGCGCCGCCATCGCCGGAGACGCCACCGTCATCGGGTAGTAGGAGCTGAACAAGTCGGTGATGTAGCCCGGTGTCAGCTCGGCGCTGCGCACCGCGCCGCCGGGCTCGGGCTGGGCTTCCAGCACCAGCACGTCCCAACCCGCGTCGGCCAGCATCGACGCCGCCACCAGCCCGTGGTGTCCCGCCCCGATCACGACGGCGTCGGCGGTGTCGCGCACGGTCACTTCACCTGGCTCGGCTCCAGGCGCTCGGCCAGCGCCGCCAGCCGCCACAGGCACTCCTTATTGCGCGGGTACGCCGCGGCCAACGCGACGGAATCGGGAACGGCCGCCATTGGGCCCTGCACGGGAACCTCGATCATCTCGACCCGGCACCCGCCCGGAATCTCGTGCAGCAGCATGGTGATTCGCGCGGCGCCCAGCGGGCCCAGGCGAGCGCACAGCACCAGCTTGTGCGGGGGTTCACACTCCTCCACGATGGTGGCGTCGTTGATCACCAACGGCCAGATCCCGATCGAGTGCTTGATCGAGGAGCCGGGTTCCGGCCAATTCGGATCGACGGCGCGCATCCGGCTGTTGCCCACCACCCACTGGGTGTAGGTCCAGCCCTGGGCGAGCACCTCCCATATCCGCTCACACGACTCCGGCACCTCGCGCGTTGCAGTGATCACGTGCACACCCCTTCATGTCTTGCGTTACCGCGGCCGGATACCCGGCAATCGCCGGGTTATTCGGCGTCAACGCCGGGTTTACCGGCGCATGCCTGCGGCTAATCTCCCTAGCGGTCGAAATCCCCGCGACGAAAGGCGAGACCATGACGGTGCGACGGTTGATCATCGGCGTGGGCGCCGTGCTGTTGTTGGCCGGAATCATCGGCCTGCTGGCGCCGGTGTCGGTTTCCGACAGCAACGGCCACTCGGTCGGCTGCGGAAACGCCGTGGCGACGGACCTTTCCGCGGCCCGCAGCGCGAACAACAGCAGTGGGGCGAATATCCCGATCCTGAACCAGATCGTCCCGCACACCGACTACGTCGCGCAGTGCCAGTCGTCGGTGGGCAGCCGGCGCGCATGGGCGATACCGCTGGCCGTGCTGGGGGTCATCGCAATCGGAGCGACGTTGCTGACCGGACGCCGCGGGGCGGCGACGGGCGCTTAGCGCGGCTCAGATCACCCGGATGCGCGCGGCGTTGCGCAGCCCTTGCGGCGCGACCCGCGAAAGCCCGTACAGCGCATAGGCTTCCGGCGCCACCGGGCGAATCGGTTTCTTCTTCTGGACCGACGACAGGATCGCGTTGGCGACCTTGTCGGGGCCGTAACGCCGCAGCGCGAACATCTTGCCCAGCTGGCCGCGGCGACCGTCGACGGCGTCGGCCTGCTTGCCGGCGGGCGCGTCGAACCGCGTGGTGTTGATGATGTTGGTGTCGATGACGCCGGGGCAGATGGTGGTCAGGCCCACCCCGGCGGCGTCGAGTTCGGCGCGCAGGCAGTCGGAGAACATGAAGGTCGCCGCCTTCGACGTGCAGTAGGCGCTCAGCGACTGCAGCGGCGCGTAGGCCGCCATCGACGACACGTTGACGATGTAGCCGCCGGTGCCGCGCTCCACCATCCGCCGCGCGAACGCCCGGCACCCGTTGACCACACCGCCCAGGTTGACGTCGAGCACCCGGTCGAACTGCTCGGGCGGGGTGTCCAGGAAGCCGCCCGCCTGTCCGATGCCGGCGTTGTTGACGACGATGTCCGGGACGCCGTGCTCGCCGCTGACCCGCTCGGCAAACGACTCCACCGCCTGCGCGTCGGACACGTCGAGCACGTAGGCGTGCGCGACGCCGCCGCGAGTGGCGATCTCGGCCGCGGTGGCCTTGACGGCCGCCTCGTCGATGTCGCTGATGACCAGCTCGGCGCCTTCTCGCGCGAAGGCGAACGCGGTCTCGCGGCCGATGCCGCTGCCGGCACCGGTGACCGACACCAGGGTGTCGCCGAACGCCCCACGGGGCCGCCCCACCTGCGCGCGCAGCAGCGCGCGGCTGGGCTGCTTGCCCTCGGCCTGGTCGGCGAACTCGTGCACCGCCGCAGCCATCACCTGCGGGTGCGACATCGGCGAGAAGTGACCGGCCTGGATGTCGCGGCGCCACAGCCGCGGCACGAAGCGCGGGGTGTGGTCGTAGCCGTAGGGCCGCACGTACTTGTCTTTGGTGTTGACGATGAGCTGCACCGGCACGTCGATGACCGCGACGCCCTGCTTGCGACCGGAGAAGGAGCGAAAGTAGTTGGCGGGATAGGTTTTCACCGACCGGGCGGCATCGGCGGCCAGTTTGTCGGAATGGTGGATCCGCTCGACGTGGATGTTGTCGACGGCGTTGCGGCGCAGCGCCGGGACCGACAGGGTCAGCCGCAGGAACAACGGCGCGAGCACCGGGATCGAGAACAAGATCATGTAGCTCAGCCGCAGCGCCTGGCTGATCGCCCGGATAAAGGTGCGCGGCTTCCAGGGCGCCCGCAGCCCGCTGAAGATGTAATCGACCAGTTGGTCCTGAGCGGGTCCGGACACCGACGTGAACGTGGCGACCCGGTCACTGGCGCCGGGGCGCTTCAGGTAGTGCCAGATGCCCACCGAGCCCCAGTCGTGGGCGAGCACGTGCACGGGCCGGCCGGGGCTCAGCTCGCCGGTCACCGCGGCGAAGTCGTCGGCGAAGCGGTCCATGCTGTAGGCGGACACCGGCTTGGGCGCCGAGGACATCCCGACGCCGCGGTTGTCGTAGCGGATGATGCGGAACCGCTCGGCCAGCAGCGGGACGACCCCGTCCCACAGCACGTGCGAGTCGGGGAAGCCGTGCACCAGCACGACGGTGGGGCCCTCGGGGTTGCCCTCTTCGTAGACCGCGATGCGGGCGCCGTCGGCGCTGTCGACGAAGTGTTGGGGTAGTTGTGGTGTTGGCGGCATCTCCGACCTCCCCGCTCTGGCTGGACTGGCCACACCGTAGCAAGCGTGATCGGTGTCACCCGCCCGGCGCGGGGTATCTGCCCTGGATGTGTGCCGACGACGGCGCAGTGACAGGATAGTTTTGGATTGCGACTTCGCCTTCCACACGCGAGCTGATCGACCCGCCCCGACCCACGAGCGATCGAGGAGTCAGAAACGATGGCCTTCTCCGTCCAGATGCCGGCACTCGGTGAGAGCGTCACCGAGGGGACGGTCACCCGCTGGCTCAAGCAGGAGGGCGACACGGTCGAGCTCGACGAACCGCTCGTTGAGGTGTCGACGGACAAGGTCGACACCGAGATCCCCTCGCCGGCCGCGGGTGTGCTGACCAAGATTGTCGCCCAGGAGGACGACACCGTTGAGGTGGGCGGCGAGCTGGCCGTCATCGGCGACGCCGCCGAAGGCGGCGGGGCGGGCGGCGACTCGCAGGCGCCGAGCCAGCCGGAGCCCCAAGCGCAGCCGGAGCCCCAGCCGGAGCCCGCGCCGGAGCCCGAGCCCCAGGCTCAGGCCCAGCCGGAGCCCGCGCCCGCCCAGCAGAGTTCCGGCGGCGGCGACGCGACCCCGGTGCTGATGCCCGAGCTCGGCGAGTCGGTGACCGAGGGCACCGTGACCCGCTGGCTCAAGCGCGTCGGTGACTCGGTCCAGGTCGACGACGCGTTGGTCGAAGTGTCCACCGACAAGGTCGACACCGAGATCCCCTCGCCGGTCGCCGGTGTCCTGATCAGCATCACCGCCGAGGAAGACGCCACGGTGCCCGTCGG
The DNA here is from genome assembly GCF_001673055.1 of Mycobacterium sp. 1245801.1. Lineage (NCBI taxonomy): Bacteria > Bacillati > Actinomycetota > Actinomycetes > Mycobacteriales > Mycobacteriaceae > Mycobacterium > Mycobacterium sp. 1245801.1. The sequence goes on along the minus strand of NZ_LZKY01000131.1, from coordinate 13,730 downwards.
TGGCGAGCTCGCCCGCGTCGGCGCCGGTGCCGAGGCCGCCGCGCCGGCGGCACCCGCCGCTCCCCAGCCGCCGCCCGCGCCCCAGCCCGAGCCCAACCCCGAACCGGCGCCCCAGCCCCAGGCGCAGCCTAAGCCGCAACCCAAGCCTGAACCCGCGCCGCAGCCCAAACCTCAACCGGCGCAGGCCCAACCGGCAACTCAGCCGGCAAGCCCGGGTGGTGACGGCGCGCCGTATGTGACGCCGCTGGTGCGAAAGCTGGCCGCCGAGAACAACATCGACCTGAACTCGATCACCGGCACCGGGGTCGGCGGGCGCATCCGCAAGCAGGACGTGCTGGCCGCGGCCGAGGCGAAGAAGGCGCCGCCCCCGGCCGTGGCGGCTCCCGCCGCGCAGGCCCCCGCCGCCCCCGCGGCGCCCAAGGCCGCTGCGGCGCCGAGCCCGGCGCCGGCGATGGCGCACCTGCGGGGCACCACCCAGAAGGCCAGCCGGATCCGTCAGATCACCGCGAACAAAACCCGCGAATCCCTGCAGGCCACAGCGCAACTCACCCAGACCCACGAGGTCGACATGACCAAGCTGGTGGGGTTGCGGGCCAGGGCCAAGGCGGCGTTCGCCGAGCGCGAGGGCGTGAACCTGACCTTCCTGCCGTTCATCGCCCGGGCGGTGATCGACGCGCTGAAGATCCACCCCAACGTCAACGCGAGCTACAACGAGGACACCAAGGAGATCACCTACTACGACGCCGAGCACCTCGGCTTCGCGGTCGACACCGAACAGGGTCTGCTCTCCCCCGTCGTGCACAACGCCGGCGACCTGTCGCTGGCCGGGCTGGCCCGGGCGATCGCCGACATCGCCGCGCGCGCCCGCTCGGGCAACCTCAAACCCGACGAGCTGTCCGGCGGCACCTTCACGATCACCAACATCGGCAGCCAGGGCGCGCTGTTCGACACCCCCATCCTGGTTCCGCCGCAGGCCGCCATGCTGGGCACCGGCGCCATCGTCAAGCGGCCGCGGGTGATCGTCGACGAGTTCGGCAACGAATCCATCGGTGTCCGCTCGATCTGCTATCTGCCACTGACCTATGACCACCGGCTGATCGACGGCGCAGACGCCGGCCGCTTCCTCACCACCATCAAGCACCGTCTCGAAGAGGGCGCGTTCGAGGCCGACCTCGGCCTGTAACGAAGGACAATCGAACGTGGCTCGCGCCGGCCAGCAGGCCCTCATCGCTATTGCGGGTTCGTCCGGCCTGATCGGTTCGGCCCTGGCCGCGGCCCTGCGCGCGGCCGATCACCGGGTGTTGCGCATCGTGCGCCGCGCACCGGCGAATGCCGATGAGCTGCACTGGAATCCCGAGAGCGGCGATTTGGATCCCGACACGCTGACCGGCGTCGACGCCGTCGTCAACCTGTGCGGCGTCAATATCGGCAAGCGGCGATGGTCGGGCGCCTTCAAGCAGAGCCTGCGCGACAGCCGCATCGCCCCCACCGAGGTGCTGGCGCACGCCGTCGCCGACGCGGGGGTGGCGACCCTGGTCAACGCCAGCGCGGTCGGCTTCTACGGCAACACCAAGGACCGCGTGGTCGACGAAAACGACCGTGCGGGAACGGGTTTCCTGGCGCGGCTGTGTGAGGACTGGGAGGCCGCCACGCTGCCGGCCCAGTACGGCGGCGCCCGGGTGGTGCTGGCCCGCACCGGGCTGGTGTTCTCCCCCGCGGGCGGCGTGCTGGGCCGGCTGCGGCCGTTGTTCCGCGCCGGGCTCGGCGCCCGGCTGGGCGGCGGACGGCAATACATGTCATGGATCACCCTGGAAGACGAAGTGCGCGCGCTGTTGTTCGCAATCTTCAACCCCGACCTGTCGGGCCCGGTGAACATGACCGGTCCCGCGCCGGTCACCAACGCCGAATTCACCACCGCGTTCGGGCGGGCCGTCAATCGCCCAACGCCGTTGATGGTGCCCGGTTTTGCCATCCGGGCCGCGCTGGGCGAGTTCGCCGACGAGGGGCTGCTGACCGGGCAGCGGGCCATCCCGTCCGCGCTGGAGCGCGCCGGTTTCGTCTTCCACCACAACACCGTGGGCGAGGCCCTCGCCTACGCCACCGCCAGCCGCGACCACGACTAGCGCCACCGGACTCGGTCCGTCCGGCCCGAGCCGAGTACCGTCGCGAACGTGATCGATTCCATCCGGTCCAGCCAGGCCCTGATCGACGTCCGCCCGCTCGGCATCGTCGACTACCGCGTGGCCTGGCAGCAGCAACGCGATCTGGCCGACGCCCGGGTGGCCGGCGGCAACGACACGCTGCTGCTCCTCGAGCACCCCGCGGTCTACACGGCGGGCCGGCGCACCGAACCGCACGAACGGCCGGTAGACGGCACTCCCGTCGTCGACACCGACCGCGGCGGCAAGATCACCTGGCACGGCCCGGGCCAGCTGGTCGGGTATCCGATCATCGGCCTGGCCGAACCGCTCGACGTGGTGAACTACGTGCGGCGGCTGGAAGAGGCGCTGCTCAAGGTCTGCGCCGACCTAGGCGTGGACGCGGTCCGGGTGCCGGGCCGGTCCGGGGTGTGGGTGCCGGGCACCGACGGCCGCCCCGACCGCAAGGTTGCCGCCATCGGCGTGCGGGTGTCGCGCGCGACCACCCTGCACGGGTTCGCGCTCAACTGCGACTGCGACCTGGACGCGTTCGGCGCCATCGTGCCGTGCGGCATCAGCGACGCCGGTGTGACGTCGTTGTCGGCCGAGCTGCGCCGCCCGGTGTCGGTCGAGGACGTGCAGACCGCGGTCGCCGACGCGGTGTGCGACGCCCTAGACGGGGTGCTGCCGGTGCAGGACCACGCGGCGGCCGCGCGCGTAGCATCGGCGCTGTGACTGTCGCACCGGAAGGACGCAAACTGCTGCGCCTGGAAGTGCGCAACGCCGAGACCCCGATCGAGCGCAAACCGCCGTGGATCCGGGTGCGGGCCAAGATGGGCCCGGAGTACACCCAGCTCAAGAGCCTGGTCCGGCGCGAGGGGCTGCACACGGTCTGCGAGGAGGCCGGCTGCCCCAACATCTTCGAGTGCTGGGAGGACCGCGAGGCCACCTTCCTGATCGGCGGCGACCAGTGCACCCGCCGCTGCGACTTCTGCCAGATCGACACCGGTAAGCCCGCCGCCCTGGACCGCGACGAGCCGAGGCGGGTCGCCGACAGCGTACGCACCATGGGGCTGCGCTACGCCACGGTCACCGGGGTGGCCCGCGATGACCTGCCCGACGGCGGAGCCTGGCTGTACGCCGAGACGGTGCGCGCCATCAAGGAACTCAACCCCTCGACCGGCGTGGAGCTGTTGATCCCCGACTTCAACGGCGAGCCCACCCGGCTTGCGGAGGTGTTCGAATCACGCCCGGAAGTGTTGGCGCACAACGTGGAAACGGTGCCGCGCATCTTCAAGCGGATCCGACCCGCCTTCACCTACCAGCGCAGCCTCGGCGTGCTGACCGCGGCGCGCGAGGCCGGGCTGGTCACCAAGAGCAACCTCATCCTCGGCATGGGCGAGACCCCCGACGAGGTGCGCACTGCCCTGGCCGACCTGCACGACGCGGGCTGCGACATCATCACCATCACCCAGTACCTGCGCCCGTCGGCGCGCCACCACCCCGTCGAGCGCTGGGTGAAGCCGGAGGAATTCGTCGAGTTCGCCCGGCACGCCGAGGAGCTGGGCTTCGCCGGGGTGCTGGCCGGACCGCTGGTGCGCTCGTCGTATCGCGCGGGTCGGCTCTACGAGCAGGCGGCCCGCAGCCGCGCCTGACGCCGCCGGCGCCCGGTGGCGGCGTCTGCCCCATAGCGGCCCTACGTATTCTTTGACTATGGCTAAATCCCGCAACGCCGCGCAGAACAAGGCCGCCCGAGCGCAGGCGCAGGCCGCCCGCAAGGCCGCCGCGCGGGAGCGCCGCACCCAGTTGTGGCAGGCGTTCAACCTTCAGCGCCAGGAGGACAAGCGCCTCCTGCCGTACATGATCGGCGCCTTCGTGCTGATCGTGGGCATCTCGGTGGCGGTCGGACTGTGGGCCGGCGGGCTGACGATGATCACCCTCATCCCGCTGGGCGTGGTGCTGGGCGGGCTGGTCGCCTTCATCGTGTTCGGTCGCCGCGCCCAGAAGTCGGTCTACCGGAAGGCCGAGGGTCAAACCGGGGCCGCCGCATGGGCTTTGGACAACCTGCGCGGCAAGTGGCGGGTGACCCCCGGGGTGGCCGCGACCGGGCACTTCGACGCCGTGCACCGCGTCATCGGCCGGCCCGGCGTCATCCTGGTCGGCGAGGGGACGTCGACGCGGGTGCGACCGCTGCTGGCGCAGGAGAAGAAGCGCACCGCCCGCCTGATCGGCGACGTGCCGATCTACGACATCATCGTCGGCAACGGCGAGGACGAGGTGCCCCTGGCCAAGCTCGAGCGCCATCTCACCCGGCTACCGGCCAACATCACCGTCAAGCAGATGGACACGCTGGAGTCGCGGCTGGCCGCGTTGGGGTCGCGCGCCGGCGCGGCCGTCATGCCCAAGGGGCCGCTGCCCAACGCGGGCAAGATGCGCGGGGTGCAGCGCACCGTCCGCCGCCGGTAGCGGCGATCGCAAGCGCGGCGAAGCCGGGCGCGGCGGGTCGCCGCTACCAGGTCAGCGGCGATCGCAAGCGCGGCGAAGCCGGGCGCGGCGGGTCGCCGCCACCAGGTCAGCGGCGATCGCAAGCGCGGCGAAGCCGGGCGCGGCGGGTCGCCGCCATCAGGTCAGCGGCGATCGCAAGCGCGGCGAAGCCGGGCGCGGCGGGTCGCCGCCATCAGCTCAGCCCGGTCAGCCCGGTCGGCTCCTCAGGTCAGCGTCGCACCACGGCCGTCGCGGTCAGCCGATCCTGCATGCCCCGGCCGTCGAAGTCGGTGAACAGCGCCGGGACGACCGTCCCGACCAGCACTCCCCGCACCACCGCCCGGCCAAGGCCGACCAGGTCGCGTCCGTCCAACGTGACCACCTGCAGGCGAAGCGCGAGCTGGCCTGGGGTGAACCCGAACAACCGCACGAAGAGCACGCCGAGCACGAACCAGATCACCAACACCGCGGTGGCCAGCACCGGTTGGGAGAACAAGTTGAAGCGCATGGCCAGCCCGGCCAGCCCGTAGGCGATCAACCAGTCGATCATCAGCGCGCCCAGGCGGCGGCCCATCGGCGCCAGCGATCCCGGGCCACTTTCCGGCAGGCCCAGCTTTTCGCCCGGATATGCGGATCGCGATTCGGCCATCATCGGCGCGGACCGCGGTCCGAATAACCCGACGGGACGGCCTGGTAAGGAGGGCAGACGGTGCGCCCGGTCACCAGAAAAGATACGATCTTGCGATCCATGGCCCCACAATAGAACCCGCCGCCCAAGTGGCCACTTTTAGCGTGTGGCATGGTCACGTAACGTGCGCGCAACATCGGGTTGACTGACGGGCAACATCTGCTCCATAGCGTCAGGCCGCGGATCTCACCAAGTAAAGGAGCACTCTGTGACGGACAAGACGCCCGACGACGTCTTCAAACTCGCCAAGGACGAGAACGTCGAATTTGTCGACGTCCGGTTTTGTGACCTGCCCGGCATCATGCAGCACTTCACAATTCCGATTTCATTCTTCGACGAGAGCGTTTTTGAGGATGGTTTAGCCTTCGACGGTTCGTCGATTCGCGGATTCCAATCCATTCACGAATCCGACATGCTGCTCCTCCCCGACCCGGCGACCGCGCAGATCGACCTGTTCCGTGAAGCCAAGACGCTGAACCTCAACTTCTTCGTGCACGACCCCTTCACCCTCGAGCCGTACTCGCGCGACCCGCGCAACATCGCCCGCAAGGCCGAGAACTACCTGATCAGCACGGGCGTGGCCGACACCGCCTACTTCGGCGCCGAGGCGGAGTTCTACATCTTCGACTCGGTGAGCTTCGACTCGCGCACCAACGGCTCGTTCTACGAGATCGACGCGATCTCGGGCTGGTGGAACACCGGTTCGCCCAACGAGCTCGACGGCAGCCCCAACCGCGGCTACAAGGTGCGCCCCAAGGGTGGCTACTTCCCCGTCGCCCCCGTCGACCACTACGTCGACCTGCGCGACAAGATGCTGACCAACCTGATCACCGCCGGCTTCAGCCTGGAGAAGGGCCACCACGAGGTGGGCACCGGCGGCCAGGCCGAGATCAACTACAAGTTCAACACGCTGCTGCACGCGGCCGACGACATGATGCTCTACAAGTACATCGTCAAGAACACGGCGTGGCAGAACGGCAAGACCGTGACGTTCATGCCCAAGCCGCTGTTCGGTGACAACGGCTCCGGCATGCACACCCACCAGTCGCTGTGGAAGGACGGCAGCCCGCTGATGTACGACGAGACCGGTTACGCCGGCCTGTCGGACACCGCCCGCCACTACATCGGCGGCCTGCTGCACCACGCACCGTCGCTGCTGGCGTTCACCAACCCCACGGTGAACTCCTACAAGCGCCTGGTACCCGGCTACGAGGCCCCGATCAACCTGGTCTACAGCCAGCGCAACCGGTCGGCGTGTGTCCGCATCCCGATCACCGGCACCAACCCGAAGGCCAAGCGTCTCGAGTTCCGCTGCCCCGACTCGTCGGGCAACCCGTACCTGGCGTTCTCGGCCATGTTGATGGCCGGCCTGGACGGCATCAAGAACAAGATCGAGCCGCAGGCCCCGGTCGACAAGGACCTCTACGAGCTGCCGCCTGAGGAGGCCGCCAACATCCCGCAGGCGCCCACCCAGCTGTCCGCGGTGATCGACCGGCTCGAAGAAGACCACGAATACCTCACCGAGGGCGGCGTGTTCACGCCCGACCTCATCGAGACGTGGATCAACTTCAAGCGCGAAAACGAGATCCTGCCGGTCCAAATCCGGCCGCACCCTTACGAATTCGCGCTGTACTACGACGTCTAAAGACGTCGACAACCAACGACGGCCACCCGGTCGGCGATCGGCTCCACGATCGCAGGCCGGGTGGCCTACTGGTATCCGGTTCTGCCCAGCATCGCGGCGAGCTGCCGAAGCAATGAGGTCCGAAAGCGATCCGCCGACGGGTTCGGAAAACGCAGCACGCGGGGAATCATTGCTCCGACGAGCGTGGCGAACAACAAATCGACGACGTCTTCGGGCGAGATCACCGGCGCGAACACACCTGCGTCGCGCCCCTCGATGACGGTGCGCACGAACGGCGCGCGGTAGCGCGACCAGCCTTCTTCGCCGTAGTCGCGCAATTCCGCGTCGCGAATGCCGGAGCGCCAGAATTCGATGAGCAGCTGATGGTTGCGCAACGGAGTGTTCAGGTTGCGATCTATCATCGCCACCAGGCGATTCCAGGGATCGGTTTCGGCGTCGGCCACCGCCTCGAACGCGGCAACCTCCATCTCCGTGGCGTGCCGCATCGCCTCGATGAGCATGTCCTCGCGTGAGCCGAAATAGTTCTGCAGCGTGCTGATGGCGACGCCACTGGCCGCCGCGACATCGGCGAAGCGGGTATTTTCATAGCCCCGCTCCGCCAGCACCGCGGCGGCGGTTTCGACGGCCGCGACGCGGCGCGCGCCGCCGGCTCGGCGGGCACGGCGTTCACCAGGCATTTCAATATGGTACGGAAATACCGGCGTTGGGCAACCCCGGTGAACGGTGTCGATGCGTGGTCTCAGACAGCGACGCGCGGTGGGATGTTGTGGTTGAGGCGGAAGGTGTTGCGCGGGTCGTACTTCGCCTTAACCGTCCGCAGCTCTTCGTAGACGTCGGGCGCATAGGCCCGGCGGGTACGGTCCTCGGGCGTGTCCGCCGGGCCGACGAAGCTTGGATTCGCCATATTGTGCAGCCAAGGATCAAGCGCCGCAAGAAGTTCGCGGCCCGAGTCACGGTAGTCTGCCACTTCCTGGCCGGGCGGGACGACGGTCAGGGCGAATATGGCATAAGCGGCGTCCCGCGCGCCCACCGCGTTCGGGAAAGGCGCGGGTCTGCTGAAAGCCCCTTGCAAATGCCGTATGTCGACCATATTGATAGCGCTGCCGGATCCGGGGCCCACCACGTCGACGATGGCGTCGACGGTGTCCTGGCCCAGTTCTCGAAGCAGCGCGAAATGCTCGACCGCGGGCGCGGGATCGGTTGGATCGTTGCTGATGGTGGCGAACTGCGCGTAGGGGATGCTGGCGACACCGTCCGCCAGCACCGGAGCCGCCCGACGCAGCGGGTCGATCAGCCGGGCACCGACGCGCTCATCACCGACATATGAGACCCGCACCGATACGGTCAACCCACCCTGCATGAAGGGCGGAAGGCCGGGCAAGGGAGGCAGATTGAGCAGCGCCAATCCCATCGTCAACTCATCGGGTGCTGACGCGGTGAGCTCACGGAAGGCCTCCAGCACGCGCCCGGCGTGTTCGCCCGAGTAGAAGAGCGCACCGGCGTACAACGATGTCACTGGGAACAACGCGAACTTCATCGCGACCACCACACCGAAATTGCATTTTCCACCCAGCAGCGCACTGAAGAGATCGGGTTCGGACGCCATTGATACGCAATGCAATTGGGCATCCGCGGTGACCACGTCGATGTCAGTGACGTGGTCGGCCGCCCAGCCGTACTTGCGCCCCATCGTCGCACTCGCCCCGCCGCCAAGGGTGTAGCCGACCACACCCACTCCCGGCGATGACCCCGGCAGTGGAGCCAGCCCATACTTCGCGGCGGCGTCGACCAGCTGTCCGAACTGAACTCCGGCTTCGACCCGCGCGCAACGGTTTTCGACGTCGATGAATAGGCCCGACATTCGGCTGGTTGTGATCATCAGAGTATCCGCGTCGGCGGGCACCGTCGGTCCATGGCCGGTATTGAGGACGGCAACATACAGACCGTGCTCGACCGCGAACCTCACCGCCTCGGAGACGTCTGCCGCATCGGCGGCGCCCACCACGACCGCGGGCCGGTGGCGGACCGCCGTGTTGAACACCGCCACTTCGCTGCCGTAAGCCGTGTCATCTTCCGTGAAGACCGGCCCTCGAACAACATCCCGAAGCTTTGAAAGTTCGTCTCGCCACGATTCCACGGCCGCCATCCTCATCTCACTAGAACCAATCTGGTAGGAGAATATGGTATGGCGATACCGATAAAACTAGGTCACGATGTGTCCGAGGTCACACAGACACGGCGAGGGACCGCTCCGTCCCCATTCTTACGGCGACCTCGAAGTGCTGATGCCGTTATTAAAGATCAACCAGTTGGGCTCTTGGCGAGGCGCCCGGCCTCGGCGGCAACCTTCGCTGAGATGGACGACCGGCTTGTCGACCGAGATACTTCTGGTCCAGCGAAGCGATGAGCGCTTCAGCCTCCCTGACATGTCGGCGCAGCGTCGTTGCTTCCATCCGCAATGCGCCTGCGCGGGCGTTACTGGCCCTTGCACTCTGCCGCTCGATCCAGGCGATTTTGCTGTTCATCTCGGCCAGCTGGGCGCGCAAAGCTCGGGTGAACTCCACGGCCTGAGCTGTCTGCCATCGATTCATCCGGTGATCTCCCCCCACGCGAGCTATCTACCCGATCGGTTCCGCCGTTAAAACCGAGCTGCTCCAGAGGGAACCGATCGACTATCAGCTACGTCGCCTAAGTCGGCGCGGCGAAACCACCCGCGTGGAGATTGCCGCGCGGGTGGTTTCGCATTTTGCCGCCTCGGCTGTTATCCGCGGCGCGCGCAGTCCTTGTCGGCGGGCGCCGACGGCCACGCGCAGGCGTCGATGTCCGTCGCACCGCCGAAACTTCCTGCGGTGAAGACCCCGAATGTGTTGCCGTTCCTGGCGGTATACGTCGTCCTGCCATCGCTCGAACTGTCGACGATCAGCGTCCAGTGCCCGTCGAGAAGCGCGGTCTTGTAGGCGCTCAGCACCTCGGCCGGCGCTCCGTTGACGAAGAAGTGCAGACGGATGCCGCCGTCATGAATGGGATCGGGGCCGTCGGTCCTCTTCGCGGTCGCCGGCGTCGGGACCAGCGACCGCAAGTAGGCGTCGGCGGCGGCCGCGCTCGCGTGCGAGACCGGGCTCGTGACCGTCGTGGGGTGGGGCCTGGACGTGACCGTCGAGAGGCCCACATACGGTGAACCACCGCACGCCGCCGTCACCACCGCGACGGCCGCGGCCGCAACGCAGACAGTGGCGCGCATCTCCGACTCCGTTCGGGGCAACTATTCCCCGGAAAGATAAGCGATGCCGAGCCGCGCGAGCCCGCCCGCGCCACCGTTTAGGTGGCCCCGGGCGCCGAATTAGGTGTGATTCAGCCGTCGAGCGCGAGGTCCTTGCGGAAGCGTTGCATGCCGTCGATCTTGTCGTCCAGGCTGGCGTCGGGCCCGGCATAGAACATCCACGGCATCGTGATGATGCCGGTGATGCCGGCATCCTCGACCCGCCGGTAGTCCGCGGTGGTGAAAGCGTCGGTCAGCGGTGTCAGGATGGTGAAATCGTCCATGGTCAAACCGTTTTCGGCGCGCAATTCCCGCAGCCGCCCGACCGCCTCGATGGCCCGCTCGGTCTTGATCAAATCGCCGATCCAGCCGTCGTTGCGGGCGGCGCGGCGCAGCGCGACATCGGACAGGCCGCCGACATACACCGGGATCGGCGGCGGGGTGGGTTGCATCTCGAGGCGGGGCGCGGAAAAGAACGCGCCGTCGAACTCCGTCCAGCCCGGCGACCACAGCGCCCGCATCAGCTCGATGATCTCGTCGGTGCGCTTGCCGCGGGCCTCGAATGGCTCACCCATCAGAGCGAATTCCTCGCGGCACCAGCCCACCCCGATGCCCAGCTCCACCCGGCCGGACGCCAGAACCGCGGCGGTGCCAATGGCTTTGGCCGCCGAGAAGGGGTTGCGCATGGCGGGAATGTAGACGGTGTTGACGAACCGCAACCGCGTGGTGACCTGAGCCAGCGCACCCACCAGCACCCAGGGGTCGGGCCAGTCCGTGAAGGGTTGCCAGCGCCGCTGGCCGTCTTTGGTGTAGGGGTACGGCGTGTCCAGCGTCTCGAGGTTGACGACGTGGTCGGGTATGCCGATCCCGTCGTAGCCGAGTTCGTCGGCCGCCTTGGCCAGCTCGATGATCTCGCGGGTGTTCAAAAACGCGCTGCTGATGTAGAACTTCACTGCAGCTCCTGCGCCCAGGCCGGCTCGATGAAGACGCCGTCGGCCTCGACGGTGACACCGGCGGCATCCGAAATGGTGCCGCGCGCAAAGACTTTGCGGCCCTCTTTGCCGTCGACCCACGCGTCACAGCGCAGCGGACCGAGCGGGGTGCCGCGCAGATATTTCACGGTGATGGTTCCGGTGAACCGCGCCTTGGACAGCCCCTCGCTGGCCGCCTCGCCGAGCATGTGGTCGAGCACCAGGGCGCTGACACCGCCGTGCACCAGTTTGGGCGGACCCTCGTAGGCCGAGCCGAGGGTGAACTGGCTCCAGCAGCGCCCCTCGCCCTCGTGGTGCACGACGATCGGCGGGGCGATGGGATTGCACACGCCGATCGCGGCGTTGCCCAACGGCAGCGGGCGACCGTTGACGCGGTAGCTCACCCCCATCGGCCGGGTGCGTTGCCGCAGCGACGCGGTGACGGCCTGGATCGTGCGCCGGGCCTCGGCGACGACGTCGTCGTCGGCCTCGGTGCGGATGGTCGCGTCGACGAGCTCACGGACCGCATCGGCCAGCGGAGCGTACAGGGCGGTCACGCGATCGGCCTCCGCCGCGCTGAGCACCTCGAATATGGCGTCCAACGCGCCGGACTCCTGACTCAACTTCCGAACACCTTGCGCACCACCGCTTTTGCCCTTCGCGTCACCCGTAGATAGTTGTCCAGGAACTCCCCGCCATCGTCGGTGGGCCAGCCCGCGGCCACGGCCACGGCGTTGAGCTGGCGTCCGGGCCCGGGCAGCTGGTCGGTGGGCTTGCCGCGGACCAGCACCAGCGCGTTGCGGGCCCGGGTGGCGGTCAGCCAAGCCTGCCGCAACAGGTCGACCTCGTCTGCGGGCACCAGCTCGGCCGCGGCGATCGCGTCCAGGCACTGCAGCGTCGACGTGTTGTGCAGCGCGGGGATCTCGTGCGCGTGCCGCAGTTGCAGCAGCTGCACGGTCCATTCGATGTCGGCCAGTCCCCCGCGGCCCAGCTTGGTGTGGGTGTTGGGGTCCGCGCCGCGCGGCAGCCGCTCGGAATCGACGCGGGCCTTGATGCGCCGGATCTCCTGCATTGCCTCGGTGGACACCCCGTTGGGCGGATAACGGGTCTTGTCGGCCATCAGCAGGAACCGCTGCCCCAGCTCCGCGTCGCCGGCGACCGCGTGCGCCCGCAGCAACGCCTGGATCTCCCACGGCTGCGCCCACTGCTCGTAGTAGGCGGCGTAGGAGGCCAGGGTGCGCACCAGCGGGCCCTGGCGGCCCTCGGGCCGCAGGTTGGCGTCGACCTCCAGCGGCGGGTCGACGCTGGGCGTGCCCAGCAACGCGCGAACCTGCTCGGCGACGCCGTTCGCCCAGCGCACCGCCGCGGAATCCTCGACTCCGGGCGTCGGCTCGCAGACGAACATCACGTCGGCGTCGGAGCCGTAACCCAACTCGGCGCCTCCGAGCCGGCCCATGCCGATGACCGCGATGGCCGCCGGCGCCCTGCCGCTCACCGGCAGGTTGGCCCGGATCATCGCCTCCAGCGCGGCCTGCAGCACCGCCACCCACACCGAGGTCAGCGCCGCGCAGACGTCGGTGACCTCGAGCATGCCGAGCAGGTCGGCCGAGGCGATGCGGGCCAGCTCGCGGCGCCGCAGGGTGCGCGCGCCGGCTATGGCCCGGACCGGGTCGGAGTAGCGACTGGCCGAGGCGACCAGCGCGCGGGCCACCGCGGCGGGCTCGGCGTCGAGCAGCCTGGGGCCCGACGGCCCGTCGCCGTAGTCCTGAATCACCCGCGGGGCGCGCATCAGCAGGTCCGGCACGTACGCGGAGGTGCCCAGCACGTGCATGAGCCGGCGGGCCACCGCGGGCTTGTCGCGCAGCGTGGCCAGGTACCAGCTCTCGCCGGACAGCGCCTCGGACAGCCGCCGGTAGGCCAACAGCCCGCCGTCGGGGTCGGGCGCGTACGACATCCAGTTCAGCAGCCGGGGCAGCAGCACCGACTGCACCCGCCCGCGCCGGCCGCTGAGGTTGACCAGGGCCGACATGTGCTTCAGCGCGGTCTGCGGTCCCTCGTAGCCCAGCGCGGCCAGCTGGCGCTCGGCGGCTTCGGAGGTCATGCCGTGCGCGATCTCCAGCCCGGCCGGGCCGATGGATTCCAGCAGCGGCTGATAGAAGAGCTTGGCGTGCAGCTGGGAGACCCGCAGGTTCTGGTGTCGCAGCTCCTCGCGCAGCACCCCGGCGGCGTCGTGGCGTCCGTCCGGCCGGATGTGGGCGGCCCGCGCCAGCCAACGCACCGCTTCCTCGTCGTCGGCCTCGGGCAGCAGGTGGGTGCGCTTGAGCCGCTGCAGCTGCAACCGGTGCTCGAGCAGCCGGAGGAACTCGTAGGAGGCGGTCAGGTTGGCCGCGTCCTCGCGTCCGATGTAGCCGCCCTGACCCAGCGCGGCCAGCGCGTCCACCGTCGACGCCACGTGCAGCGAGTCGTCGCCGCGGCCGCGAGATCAAGCTGGGCAGCGGCGGGCTGCGCGATGTGGAATTCGCCGTGCAGCTGCTGCAGCTGGTGC
>NZ_LZKY01000130.1:0-603 GCF_001673055.1 Mycobacterium sp. 1245801.1 | reverse complement strand
GAACTGCTCGTCGACCGACTCAACCCCACCCGATCACTGACCCATCACCCCCTGATCCAAGTGCTGTTGGCCTGGCAGAATGCCGACGCCACCGACCTCCACCTGAGCGATGTACGGATAACCCCCATACCGGCCGACATTCACAGTGCGCCCATGGATCTGGCCTTCTCCCTGGCCGAGCGCTTGACCGCTGCGGGTGAACGGGCGGGGATCGGCGGCACGGTGCAGTTCCGCACCGATGTATTCGACGTAGCCACAATCACTACCCTCGTCGATCGGTTCCAGGGGGTGTTGATGGCCATGGTCGCCGACGCCGGGCAACGGTTGTCCTCGATCGATGTGCTCGATGAGGGTGAGCGCACCTGGCTGGATGGGTGGGGTAATCGCCGGGTGTTGAGCGCGCCGGGTACCGGGGCGGTGTCGATTCCCGAGTTGTTCGCGGTTCAGGTGGCCCGCATGCCGGGGGCGGTGGCGGTGAGTTTCGAGGGTCGCGGGTGGAGTTATCGGGAGCTTGATGAGGTTTCGGATCGGTTGGCGCATGGGCTGGTTGACCGCGGGGTAGGCCCAGGCGGGTTGGTGGGGTTGTTGTGTTCGCGGTCGGCT
>NZ_LZKY01000129.1:0-22278 GCF_001673055.1 Mycobacterium sp. 1245801.1 | reverse complement strand
CCTTGGGGCCCGCAGGTCTTCCCGCTCGCGATAGCGTTCCATCTGCTCGGGGTTGGCGACCAACGCCTGCAGCCCGATGGCCAGCGCGGTCGAGGAGGTGTTGCGCTGGGCGTCACCGGTGGCGTATTGGACGCGCACCGCGAAGGTCGACGTCGAGATGGACGGCCAGCACATCGCCAAGGGCGAACGCGTGGTGTCGACGCTGCGTTCGGCCAACCGCGACGAGGAGGTGTTCTCCTCGCCGTTCACCTTCGACATCGGCCGACAGCCCAACCCGCACGTGGCGTTCGGCGGCGGCGGACCGCATCACTGCCTGGGCGCGATGCTGGCCCGGGCCGAACTGCGCGCGGTCCTCGACGAGCTGCTGCTGCGCTGCGACGACATCGAGATCGGCCCGGCGAAGGTGGCCCATCCGAATCTGACCACCAACATGTCGATCTACGACGAGATGGCCATCTCGCTGACCGAGCGGCGCTGAATCACTTACGCGCGAAAGCTCAGTCGACCAACCGCAGCGCGGCCTTGGGACATTGGTCCACCGCGGCCCGCACATCGATCTCCAGACGCGGCGGCACCGGGCCGTCCGCGATCTGCACGACGTCCTCGTCGCCCAGCTCGAACACTTCCGGCGCAAGCGATTCGCAGAAGCCATTGGCCTCGCACAAGTTCTCATCGACCGTAACGCGCATCAGCTGCCCTCCACTTCTCATAGGCCCTTGGGTCGGGTCCCGATCACCCCGCCGGTCGCCAGGCGGGTCAGGTCTTCGTCGGTCAGCCCGCACCTTTCGCGCAGGACCTCCTCATTGTGCTCGCCCAGCTTCGGCGGCGGCCGCAGCAGCCACCGCTGCTGGCCGGCGAGCCGGGCGAACGGCGGGCAGGGGTAGAGCCCCAGCCCGGTGCTCGAATGATGCAATGCCTCGAAAAAGCCGCGCTCGCGCAGTTGGGGGTTGTCGGTGACCAGCGACGGCGACACCACCGGCGCTGCGGGAATTCCCGCGCCCGCCAACAGCTCCACCGTCGCATCGCGTGGCCGCCCGATGAACCAGTCCGCCAGCCGGGCATCGATGTCGTCGGCTCGACGGTGCCGCCCGGCGATCGTGGACAGCTCCTCGTCGTCGCACCACACCGGTCGGTCCATCAACGCCACCAGCGCCCGCCACTGCGCGTCGTCGCGAACGGTGATCGCGATCCAGTCGTCGGGTCCGGCGCACCGGTAGATGTTCTGGATCGCCGTGCCATGACCGCGGTTGCCGCGACGGCTCAACGTCACCCCGAACACTTCGGACTCGATCGCCTGAATCGCGGTGGCGTTGAGCACGGTTTCCAGCATCGGCAGCTCGACCAGCTGGCCGGTCTGAGTGCGTTCGGCGAAGTTCAGCGCGGCCAGCACGGCGAACGCGGCGTGCACACCGGCCAGCGGATCGCAGGCCCCGCGCGGTGTCACCGGGGGCGCGTCGGGCAGGCCGGTCACCCAGGCCAGGCCGGCGATCTGTTCCATGGTGGGCGCGAACCCGACGCGTTCGCGCCACGGCCCCTCGACGCCGAACGCCGGCATCCGGGCGAACACCAGTTTCGGGTTGACCTTGCGCAGCACGTCGTCGGTCAGCCCGAATTGCTCCATCACCCGCGGCGAGAAGTTCTCGATCACCACGTCGGCGCCGGCGACCAGCTCGGTGAACAGACCGCGGCCCCGCTCGGACCCCAAATCCAGTGTGACCGAACGCTTGTTGGTGTTCATCGCGTGGAACACCCAGCCGTACTCCCACCAGTCGTCCACGTCGGTGCGCATCCCGCCCGAATACCGGATGCCGTCGGGACGCTGGATCGACTCGATCTTGACGACGTCGGCGCCGAAGGCGGCCAGCAGGTGGGTTGCGGCGGGCCCGGCCCAGAAGGCGGTCAGGTCGACGACGCGGACACCGGCCAGCGGCAGCCCGTCGGGCTCGGGCTCCGCTTCGAATTGCGAACGGCGCCAGGGGGACTCGCTATCCCCCTCGCCCACGAGGGGCGTATCACCCACGGGTCTGGGTGCGCAGGCCGCCATCAGCCAGGGCGGCCGCGGCTGATCGAACCCGACGGGGTTGGCGACGAAGACTTCGCGCTCGCGCACGTACTCCAGCTCCCGGATGGTGGCACCGTTGCCCAGCGCCGCGATCGGCAGCCGGAACAGCTGTCCGAGTTCGACGATCTCCGCGACCGTGCGTTCGGCCAGCCAGGGACGGATCTGTTCGCGGATCAGGTCGCGGTATTGCCACCGGCCGATCTGAAACCGCAGCTGTTCGATCTCCTCCAGCTGCGGACATTCCACCATCGCGGCGAAATCGAGCCACTGTTGACCGGTGACCATAGTGATCCCGACGTAGCCGTCCTTGGCGGGTTCGATCGAGGGGACCTCGGTGGTGCGCCCGATCGGCGGGACGCACAGCAGCTGGGAATGCAGCCATTCGCTGCTCTGCATCGTGGTCAGCGCTTCCAGCATGGACAGGTCCAGGTGCTCGCCGGGACCGCCGCGCTCGACGCGGCGCCGGACGGCCAGGGTGCCGAAGGCGGCGAACACGCCGCCCATGTACTCGCCGAGATCGCCGCCGATGGCGATCGGCGGACCGGCGGGGTCGCCGCGGAAGCCGGGCGAGCCGGCCCACGCCTGCAAGGTGAACTCGGTGGCGGCCCGGTCCGCGTAAGGTCCGGTCCAGCCGAAGTCGGAGATGGTGACGATGATCGCCCGCTGCGAGTGTTCCAGCAGTCGTTCCGGGTCGATGCCCAGCGCCGCGGCGCGCGCCCGGCCGGCGGTGACGACGATGACGTCGGCGCCGGCCAGTTCGTCGCGGTAGCGCTGTGAGTCCGGAGCGAACGTCATGCTGCGCTTGCCCGCGTTGAGGTAGCTGAAGAACGGGGCGGCGCGCCCCTGGGCAACCGGGGACCCGCTGGCGGTGTAGCTCCGCAACGAATCCCCTTGCGGCGGCTCGATTTTGCGCACCTGCGCGCCGGCGTCGAGCAGCAGCTTCCCGCAGTAGCTGCCCGCTATCCGGTCACTGATCTCGACGACACGCAAATCGTGTAGCGGTGTCGGCCGGCTGTCGGCCCGCTCGCTCAATTACACCCGCCCTTCCGATCGGCATGCGACCAGGGAAGCTATTTATATCATTACTGTTAAAATAGCTAAGCCAGCGAGTTGCTTGTGTTTTGAGGATCGGATGACCGCCTTGGGAATTGGCCCCGACGCCCGGCGCCGGCTGTCGGCGCCGCGGATCGCCGAAATCGTAGCCGACGAGTTGCGCCGTCAGATCATCGACGGTGAACTCGCGGACGGTGATCTCTTGCCACGTCAAGAGGTGCTCGTCGAACAATTCAATGTGAGCTTGGTGTCGCTGCGCGAAGCCCTGCGAATTCTGGAGACCGAGGGGCTGGTTTCGGTGCGGCGGGGCAACCGCGGCGGCGCCGTCGTGCACGCCCCGGCCAAGACCAGCGCCGCCTACATGCTCGGGTTGTTGTTGCAGAGCGAGTCCGTGGAGCTCGCCGACCTCGGCATGGCCCTGCAGGAACTCGAGCCCGCCTGCGCCGCCCTGGCCGCTCGCCGGCCGGACCGGGCGAGCACGTTGGTACCCGAACTCACCCGGATCAACGAGTCGATGGCCGAAAACCTGGACGATGGAAGGCTTTTCACCGAAATCGGGCGCGAGTTCCATGACCACGTCGTGCGCGGTTGCGGCAATCACACGATCATCGCGGTCGTCGGCAGCCTCGAGACACTGTGGAGCAGCCACGAACGACAGTGGGCCGACGAGAGCGCGTCCCGCGGCACCTACCCGTCGCTCACTCAGCGCCGCGCGGTGCTCAACACCCACGTCAAGCTCACCGAGACGATCGCCGAGGGCAACGTCGATCGGGCTCGCCGCATTGCGGGCCGGCACCTGGCCGACACGCAGACCTACGTCCTGTCCGGTCAGCACGACCAGCGCATCTACGCGCTCTCCCCGCAGGCGTTGTCGCGGCCGCGAGACATTCGGCACTCCTGAAGGGCGGCCTGCACGGTCATGCGAACCGCATTGGTCACCGGCGGTAGCGGCGGGATCGGAAAGGGCTGCGCCCGCAAGCTGGTTGAGCGCGGTTACGACGTGGTCCTCTCGGCGCGCCGCGAGGCCCCGCTGCGGGCCGCCGCCGAGGAGATCGGTGCCCGCCACATCGTCGCCGACGCGTCCGACCCGAGCAACTTTTCCGCTGCCATAGGCACATTGGCGGCGATCGATCTCGTCGTTCACGCCGCCGGCGCGCTCGGGGGTACCTACGCACGCAAGCAGACCTTCGAGCAGTGGCAGGCCATCATGTCGGCCAACCTGGATTCGTGCTTCGTGGTGACCTCGGCGGTCCTGCCGAAGATGTCGGCGGGCTCGCGGCTGGTGTTCATCTCGTCGTCGGCCGCACACGAGCCGATGCCGGCCCGCACCGCCTACTCCGCGTCGAAGGCCGGGATGAACGCGTTCGCGCGAGCCCTGGCGCTCGAGGTCGACCGCGACGGCATCAGCGTGCATATCGTCACGCCGGGCCCGGTGGCCACCGAGATGCTGCAGGACGTCCCCTTCGAGATGTATGCGATTCAGGTGGCGGACGTCGCCGAGGCGGTCGCCTGGCTGGACACCGTCGACCCGTCGGTCGATCTGCCGGAGATCCGGCTGTCGGCCGTGGAGCGTGGCCCGTTCGCGCGACCGCCGGTCGTGCCGACCGAAGCCCGGCGCCGCGCGAAACGCGGCTGAGGCCTACGGCGCCGGAAAGGCTTTGATCACCGATTCGCCGAACTCGTGCAAGGACTCCGGGGCGGCGAAGTCGGCGAACCATACGTAGAACCGCTCTACCCGCTGGGCGGCCAAACCAGTGAAGTGTCCGATCAGCTCGTCGGCGTCGCCGCAGACCAGCCCCGATCCGAGGTTGCCGAATCGCCGGATGCTGACCTCGCGCACGCTATCGGGATCACCACCGGACCGCACGAAGCCGACCATCTGCTGAATCGACATCCGGGCCGTCCCCGCGGCCCCGACGAGCTTCGGCAGCCGGTCGAGCTGGTGCGCCGGTAGATTCCACCAATCCGCGTGCTCGCGAACGAGTTCCATCATCATGGGTCCACTCCCACCCAGGACCAGCGGTATCGGGTGAGATCTCGGCGGCGCTTGCGGGGCCGGGCCGTTTCGCTCGTCGCCGTCGCCCCAGTACTGCTTGAGCAATCTCAGATGCCGGCCGAGTTGTTCGACCCTCGCCCGCGGATCCTGTTGGCCGACATCAAATCTGGTGAACTCCGACGGCCATGATCCCGCGCCGAGGCCTAGCTCGAACCTGCCCTCCGACGCCTCGGACAACGTGACGGCCTGTTTGGCGAGCACGGCAGGGTGCCGAAACGCGTCGCACAACACCAGATGCCCGATCCGCAAGCGCTCGGTCTTGGCCGCCACCCAGCTGGCAATGCCCATTGCCTCCCAGATGCTTTCGTCGGGCAGCCCGGGCGCCTCGAGGTGATCGATGAAGGCGATACCGGCGAAACCGCTGGCCTCGGCCTGATGTGCCCGGTCCGCAATGTCGGCTGCCGACAATCTCACCTGGGGCAGGAACAGATACCACTCGGCCATGCGCCACCTCTACGTCGGATCCGTGCGATTGCGACGGCACGGCTAGTTTATTATCTTTACTATGTTAGAGGTCTTATGGATGTCGGGCTGAACTCGGAGCAGCTGACGCTGCGCGACACCGTACGCGACATATTACGTACGGAGTGTCCACCCGATGCCGCGCGTCAAGCGATCACCGACCCCGAGCGCTGGCGCACGCTGTGGAAGACGGTCGTCGACCTCGGCTGGACCGAGCTGGCCGCCCCGGGCGTCGGTGACTACGGACCGGTCGAGCTGGCCCTGGTTCTCGAGGAATGCGGTGCGGCGCTGGCCCCAATTCCGTTGTTGGGCAGCGTAGGTCTGGCCGCGGGCCTGCTGCGCAACACCGGGCTTGACGCGGTGCTGACCGACATCGCCGGCGGTGTCGTGGCCACGCTGGCGGTTCACGCCCAGGGATCCCGACTGCCCGGGGCGCCCATGACACTGCGCCAAGGACGCCTGCGCGGCACGGCGATTGCCGTCCCCAACCTGTCGCGCGCCGAGCTCGTCGTCACGCTGGCCCGCTGCGACGACGGTGACACCGTGGCGGCGGTCGCGCGCTGCGGCGACGGCGTCACCGCGGTGCCGGCGGCCGAATCCACCGATCCCGCTCACCCGTTGGCCGGCGTCGAGATCGACGCCGAGCCCGTCGCGGTGGCGCCCGCCGACCTCGATTCGGCATTGACGGCGCCCTGGGTGGCCGCGGCCGCCGACCTGCTGGGCGTGGCGAGCGCCGCGCTGCACCGCTCGGTCGAGTACGCGAAGTCACGGCGCCAGTTCGGCCAGCCGATTGGTGCGTTCCAGGGCATCAAACACGCACTGGCGGACAACTACGTCAGCATCGAACGCGCCCGCAGCCTGACCTACGCCGCGGCGGCGCGCCTTGCCGACCCGGACACGCCCTCGACCGACATGTGGACCGCCGCGGCGTTGGCCAAGGCGGCGGCCAACGATGCGGCGGCCAGTTGCACGCGCACGGCCGTTCAGGTGCACGGCGCCCTGGGGCAGACCTGGGAGCACGACGCCCACCTCTACGTCAGGCGCGCCTGGCAGGGCGCCGCCCTGCTGGGCGACAGCCGCGCCCTGTATTACGAGGTGGGCCGCCGATTCTGTGGGGGTGCCGCGTGAGTCGCACCGGCGACGATGCAGCGGGGGCACGCCCCCACAAGTGGGAGGTACCCCCGCCCGCTTGCGGGGGACGCCGCGACGAGGAGGAGCGGTGCCGGTGAGTGTCGTGGTGGACGAATTCGGCGCGTGGCTGGCGGAGTTTCTGCCCGACGACTACTACGCGAACTATCGGCAATACCGCTGGGATCTGAGTTTGCGGCGCGATTACCAGCGGGCCTCATTCGAGGCCGGGTGGTTGCAGCCGACCTGGCCCCGCGAGCACGGCGGCCGATCGCTGGGCCTGCGCGACGCCATGGAGGTCCGAATCGAGGCGGCACTGCGGTCGGCACCCAAGCTCCCCAACATCGCGGGGCCCGGCGTCGCCGCGCCGGGCATCCGGCAATTCGGCACACCCGCCCAGATCGAGCGTCTGCTCGTCCCGCTGCTGCGGGGCGACGAGTGGTGGGCGCTGGGCATGTCCGAGCCCGAAGCGGGGTCGGATTTCGCCGGCCTGCGCACCCGCGCGGTGCGCGAGGGCGACGTGTTCCGGGTCAACGGCCACAAGATCTGGACCACCCAGGCGCACCTGTCGCGGTGGTGCACCCTCTACGCCCGCACCGATCCGGACGCGCCGAAACACCGTGGCATCTCGTGCCTCATCCTCGACCTGCAGTCGCCCGGGGTCAGGATCGAACCCATCCGGATGTCGTCGATCTCCGATGAGACGTTCTGCGAGGTCTTCCTCGACGACGTCGCAGTGCCGGCGGAGAACCTGTTGGGACCGCTCAACGGCGGCTGGCACGTCGCCATGTCGTCGCTGCACCACGAACGCCAGATGATCTGGATCATGAACTGGGTTGAGATCAAACGCGGGCTCGACTCGGTGCGCGACGCCGCGGACTCGAGCCACGACGCCTACGCCGAACTCGGTGCACTGCTGGCAGACGCCGAAGCATTGCGGGCCACCGGTTACCGCGCCCTGGGCAACGAACTGGCGGGCCGGCCCAGCCCGGAAGCCGACACCATGAAACTGCTCGGATCGCTGACCTTACAGCGGGTTTGGGAACTCAGTGCGGCCGCGGCGGGCCCGGAATCGGCCACCGACCCGGATCTGCTGTTCGAACGCCAGGACGCGCTGGCCGCGACCATTTACGGCGGGACGTCGGAGGTCCAGCGCAACATCATCGCCGAGCGCCTGCTCGGGCTGCCGAAGGGATGACGACAATGGATTACGACCTCGGCGACGACGCCGGGCAACTGCGCAGCCACCTGCGCGAGCTGGTTGCCAACCACATCCCCGCCGACTTTCTGGGCGCCTGCACCGAAAACCCGCAGGACCTCGCCACCACCGAGACGTTCTGCAAGCTGCTGGCCACCGAGGGGCTGCTGGCGTTGGCGTGGCCGAAAGAGCATGGCGGCGGTGGTGGTTCGGTCTGGCAGCAGACGGTCCTGCGCGAGGAGATGTGGGCGCAGCACGAGCCGCGCGGTCCGCAGTACATGGGGATCAACTGGGTCGGGCCCGCGCTCATGCGGTACGGGACGGCCGAACAAAAGGCCAAGCACCTGGCGGCCATCGCCTCCGGGGACGTGATCTGGTGCCAGGGCTTTTCCGAGCCGGAGGCCGGCACCGACCTGGTGTCGTTGCGCACCCGCGCCGTTGCCGACGGCGACGGGTGGCGCATCACCGGCCAGAAGGTGTGGACGTCGTACGCGCTGATGGCGTCCTGGTGCGTGCTGGCGGCCTGCACCGATCCCGAAGCCCCAAAGCACAAGCGGCTCACCCTTTTTCTCATTCCGATGGACCGGGCCGGATTCACGGTCCGGCCGATCCCGTCGATGCTGGGACCGCACCACCTCAACGAGATGTTCCTGGACGACGTGCAGGCGTATCCCGGCGACGTGCTCGGCGAGGTCGGCGACGGCTGGCGGGTGATGCGCGAAGCCCTGGCGTTCGAGCGGGTGGGCATCGCGCGCTACGCGCGCTGCGAATCGCTGCTCGAACGGATGCGCGCCCAACTCGGCGACGACTGGGACCAGCTTCCCGAAACGATCCGCACCCGCTGGGTGCGCGCCCTCGTCGACCTGCGGGTCGCCCGGTTGCTGGCCTATCGCGCCGTGTCACTGCAGGACGATCCGGCGGCCGGGGCGGCCGCCAGCGCCGCACGCATCATCACCACCACGTGCGATCAGCTCGTCGCCGAGCTGCTGTTCGACGTGCTGGGCCCCACGGCGCTGGACAGCGGAACCTCCGCGGCGCTGCACGGAGCGATCGAAGACCATTGGCGTTACGCGCAGGCGGCCACGGTGGCATCGGGCACCATCGAGGTGCAACGCATGCTGGTGGCACGAGACGTATTGGGAGAACACAGGTGAAAACCGATTTGCCGCAAGACATCAGCGATTTCGCGGCCGTCGCGGGTAAGCGTTTGACCCGATTGGGCGGACCGCCGGCCGCGCTGCGCGCCGAGACCGACGACACCATCCGGAATGCGGCGCGCACCGCGCTCAACGACCTCGGTGCCTTCGAGCTCGACGTGCGCTCGGAGCCGGACGACCTGCTGGCCGCGGCGGTGCTGTGTCAGGCCGCCGGCGCCACCGTGCTCCCCTATCCGTTGGTGGAGGAGCTGCTGGCGATCGACGGCGCACGCCTGACCCTGGTCAATCCGAAAGCCCCGCGCATCGACCACGGCGATCTGGCCGGTGAGTGGGTCGCCGCGGACCTGGACGGCAATCGCTATCGGCCCCAGCCGGGGTCGCGGACCGGCGCCAAGCTGGGGCCGTTCCTGGTTCCGGCCACCTTGAGCGCACCCGATGCAAGCGTGCCCGCCGGTGACGTTAACCTTCATCTCGTGCTGGGATCATGGCGGATTCTGGGAGCGGTGCAGCAATCGCTGCGGGTGGTCACCGAGCACGTGCGCGCCCGGATCCAGTTCGGCAAGCCGCTCGCGGACTTCCAGGCCGTCAGGTTCGCCGTCGCCGATGCCGCCGTCGCGGTCCGCGGACTGCACGAACTCGCGAAGTTCACCATCTGCCGGCCGGAATCGCTTGCTGCACAGATCCATTCGGCCGACGCCCTGATTCTTCGGCTCAAGGCCGCAGACACGGCACGACAGGTGATGCGCACGTCGCACCAGTTACTCGGCGCCCTGGGTTTCTGCGACGAGTCCGACGTCAGCGTCCTCGACCGGCACACCCAGCCGCTGATCCGGTTGCCGCTGGGCACCGAGGAACTGGCCTTGCGCCTGATCCCCTGCGTCTCGGACGGGTCCTTCGAGACGCTGTTCAGTGAGCCGGTATCGGCATGACCCGCGCCGGTGACGATGCAGCGGCGGCACGCCCCCACATGTGGGAGGTACCCCCGCCCGCTTGCGGAGGAGAGCGGCGCAAATGAGCCAATCCCCAGCCGCCGCGGTGACGCCCAATCCGTTCGCTGAGGGCATCCCGTTCGGGGTAAAACTGCGGCAGCTGGCCGAAGAACGGCGCGACGATTTGGCCGTGACGATCGTCGCGCTCGACGGCAGCGCGGCCTCGCTGACCTTCGGTGAACTCGATGCCCGCGCCAACCAGTGGGGCCGTGCGCTGGCCGGCCGCGGGGCGCAAACGGGTTCACTTGTAGCACTGGCCATTCCGAACTCCCAGCATCTGGTGCTGGCGACGCTGGGATGCTGGAAGATCGGCGCGGTGCCCGTCCCCATGCACTGGGATCTTCCCGAGTGGGAACGCGACCGGGTGCGCGACGTCATCAACCCCGTCGTGGTCGTCGACGAACAGAGCCGCTGGGAACTCGACGCAAGCGCGGCCGGCGAACCCGATGGCGCCTTGCCGGTCGCCGTCTCCCCCACCGCCAACGGGATCTGCAGCAGCGGGTCTACCGGCGTGCCCAAGGTGATCCTCAACCTGGCGCCCTCGCTGTGGATCCCGCAACAGGGCGAACCGTTCCTGTCGAACTGGACACCGGTGGCCCAGCCGCAGACCATCATGGTGCCCGCGCCGATGTATCACACCAACGGCTTCGCCACCTTCCTGATGATGCTGGGTGGCGACCATCTGGTGATACTCGAAAAGTTCGATGCGGCACTGGTTCTCGATGTCATCGAGCGGTTCCGGATCACCAACTTCACCGCCACGCCCACCATGCTGGCGCGCATCGCGGCCCGACCCGACGTGCGGCGGCGAGACCTGTCCAGCATCGTGTTCATCCTGCAGGGCGCCGCGGTGATGCCGCCGTCGCTGTTGCACACCTGGTTCGAACTGCTCAGTCCCGAGCAGATCGTGACGGCATACGGCATGACCGAAAACCTCGGGCTCACCGCGCTGCGCGGCGACGAATGGCTAGCCCACCCGGGCAGTGTGGGCCGCGGATTCCGGGACACCGAGATCCGGATTCTGGACGCCGACAAGCGACCGCTGGGTCCCGGCGAAGACGGTGAGGTGTACCTGCGGGCGCCGATGAGCGCCGGATACCGCTATCTGGGCGGAGCGCCGCCGCTGCCGTCGACCGAGGACGGGTTCCGCTCCGCCGGCGACATCGGCCACCTGGACGAGGACGGCTACCTCTACATCGTCGACCGCCGCGTCGACATGATCGTCAGCGGCGGCGCCAACGTCTTTCCGGCCGAAGTCGAGTCGGCGCTCGCCGGCCACCCCGGCATCGCCGACGTCGTCGTGATCGGCCTGGCCGACCCGCAATGGGGGCGTCGGGTGCATGCCGTGGTTCAGCGCGCCGACTCCGACGGGGCCGCGCCACTGACCGAACAGGAAGTGATCGAGTACGCGAAGAACCACCTCGCCCCCTACAAAGCGCCCAAGACCGTCGAGTTCGTCGATGCGATTCCCCGGACCGCGGCGACCAAGGTCAACCGCTCGGCGATGATCGCGGCCCGGGGCGGCTAGTCCGGCGGCAACGGCGGGAATTGGGCCCGCTTCTCGATCGCTCCGCGGTAGGCATGCACGCGACCCGGGATCGTTCCCAGCACCGCGATGGTGTGGCCGTTACGGCCGTACGCGGCAACGAATTCCCACGAGTCGGGAACGCCTTCGACGAATTCCAGCGCATCGTATCCTGTTGGTACGCCGAGCATCTGGACCTTGACGTCGTATTGATCGGACCAGAAGTAGGGCAGCTCGTCGTAGGTGTCCGCGCGGTCGCGGCCGGCCAGCAGGGTCCGGGCGGCGGCCGCGCCCTGACGTCCGGCGTCGTCCCAGTGCTCGGTGCGCAGGTGGCGCTCGTAGAGCGGATGCCACCAGCGCGCGACGTCGCCGGCCGCGACGACCGGGACGCCCGCGGCGTCGCCTTGGACCGCGCCCGTGCCATCGCAGACCACTCCGTCGTCGACCCGCAGTCCCGTGCCGTCCAGCCACTCGGTCGCAGGCACCACGCCAAGGCCGATGACGACGAGATCGGCCGGCACCTGCGAACCGTCGCTGAGCCGAACCGCCTCGACCCGCCCGTTGCCGACGAATGCGTCGACACCCGCGCCGACCCGCAGGTCCACGCCATGGTCACGGTGCAATTGGGCCCAGTAGGGCGCCAACTCCTTGCCCAATGCGGCGAGCAGCGGGTTTTCGGCCTTCTCGATGAGGACCACGTCCAGGCCCAGGGATCGACAACTGGCGGCCACCTCCGCGCCGATGAAGCCGCCGCCCACCACGGCCACCCGCGGGCGCGCGCCGAGTGTTTCCCGGATCCCCAGGCAGTCCTCCACCGTGCGCAACGTCAGCACGCCGTCGGGCACCGGCCCGCCCGGCCACTCGCGCGGCACCGCGCCGCTGGCGATGACCAGTCCGTCGAATTGCACAGCGAGGTCGTGATCTTCGTCGCGAACGTGAACCGTACGCGCGGCCATGTCCAGCTTGAGCGCCGAAGCTCCGCGCAGCACGCGGGCATCGAGCTCGAACTGGGGCGCGAGGTCGACGCCGGCCCTGTGCACCTCGCCGGTGAGCAACTTCTTCGAGAGCGGAGGCCGGTGGTACGGGGCCTGGCGTTCGGCGCCCACAATGGTCAAGTCACCGTCATACCCCTCTTGTCGCAGGGTCTCCGCCGCCCGCGTCCCGGCAACGCCCGCACCGACGACGACAACCTGCCTGAGCTGATCTGTGGGCATCGGTCAGTCCTGCACCGTGATCGCCCGAGTGGGACACGACACCGCGGCGCCAATCAGCTTGTCCCGCAACGACTCCGACGGTTGCTCCTGCAGCACGTGGAGTCCGTCCTCTCGCACGTCGAACACCTCGTGGCAGATGCTCATGCACACGCCATTTCCATCGCAGGTGTCCAGATCCACCACAACCTTCATCGGACCTCGGCCTTTCTTGCCGCACCGGTGGAACTTTCGGTGCCTCGAGAACTGTCAGGACCACCCGACTTCGCTTGCGAGCGCGCGCGCTCCTTAGCCGCTCTCGCCACCGGCGAGTAGTTCAGGTAGTCGACCGCCATCTGCGTGGACGCCTCATCGTTGGGATGATGACTGGGCCGCAGGTACCGGACGGGCGTTGTCACCATGAGCTTCCACGGGCCTGGCAACCGGTACTCGCGGGCGGCCCACAACCAGTCGCGCCAACGCCACTTTTGGTCGATCGTGGGGTCTTGGGCCATCAGGTAGCGGGCACCTGCGACCCACCAGGCGATGAACAACGGCGTAGTGAAGAACATCGAGAACGCCCTGATCCAGTAGTTGCCGCTGACATGCTGGAACACGTCGTACACCAGCGAGCGGTGCTCGACCTCCTCGGCGCCATGCCAGCGCAGCAGGTCGAGCATCATCGGGTCGGCTTTCGCATAGTCCAGGCCTCGGTTCGTCAGCACCCACTGGCCCAACATCGCGGTGTAATGCTCGAGCGCCGCCACATCGGCCAGGCGTCGATACAGCCACCACCGCTTCATCGCGGGCGTAAACCACCTGGGCGGATCACCCAACGTCAGTGACAACAACCTGCCGAGCCGGTCGGTGTACGGCTTGGTATCGATGCCCTGCTCGGCCAGATGGTCCAACACCACCTGGTGCGCCCATGCATGCCAGGACTCCTGCTGAATGAACGGTTTGATCGCCGCCTCCAGCTCGGGATCATCGACCAGCGACGACGCTTCGAGGACCGCCTTGATGAAGTGCCGCTCACCCTCGGGCAGCAAAAGATGCAACACGTTGATCATGTGCGTCGAGAACGGGTCGCCGGGCACCCAGTGCAGCGGGGTGTCCGACCAGTCGAATCGAACCATCCGTCGATACTTCGGATGTCCCTCGTGGTGAAGTTGGACTTCTGGCATCTCCGAATCCTTTCCTCCCTCGGCCAACCGCGGCGCGCCGGTCGATTTTCCAAGGAGCGGTCGACTTGCGAGTCGAACCTCGACCCCCGTCGCGTTTCACCGCCCCCCGTTGAGTGCCGCACTTCGCCGAGTACAGCTGTTCACTGGGCGCGTACCCGCACCGGCGGCCAGCTATTCGCTCCTGCGGTGCCAAGCACCTGAGAATTCGCTGTCGAGACCCGCCATCGTCTTCGATCAAGGGATAGGTTGCCAGGCGCGGTAACCTCGTTCTCATGGCGCGAGCAGCGCGCAATGGAAGGGGACCACTCGCTCATGGCCGACCCCGGCGACGACATCGAGATCACGCGCGGCGACCGCTTCATCAAGACGGCCGTGGCGATACTGGGCGAAACGGGACGCACCGACTTCACCGTGCAGGAGGTCGTCGCACGGTCCAAGACGTCGTTGCGCGCCTTCTACCAACACTTCAGCAGCAAGGACGAGTTGCTGCTGGCTTTGTTCGACCGAACCATCGCCCAATCGGTCAAGACCTGGCGCGCGGAGACGACGGGACTGGACAGCACCTCGGCGCTGAAGCTGTTGATCGACCGACTCAGCCAGCAGCCGGAATCGAGCACCCAGGACAGCCTCAACCGCGCGTTGACGCTCTACAACCAACACCTGGCCGAGACCCGGCCGCGCGAATACGCCCGGGTGCTCTCTCCCCTGCACGGACTGATTCGCGACATCGTCGGGCAAGGCATCACCGAGGGGGTCTTCAACCCCGGATTGGACGTCGGCGCGGCGGCCGCCATCGTCATGCAGACGATGATGGGTGCGCAGCGATTGCATTGGCTCGGTTCGGAATTGAACGGAACGCCGGTCGACGCCGGCCAGCTGTACGACTTCTGCAGCCGCGCCCTGGGCATCCGCGACACCGACGAAGAGTCGACCGCCCCGTCGCTGGCCGAGCTGTTCGGCCAGATCGGCATGCGCCCCACGACCCGCAATGGCCAATTCGCCATGACCATGCCGGTCAGCCCCGCGGTCGTCAACACCTCCGGCGCGCTGCAGGGCGGCCTGATCGCCACGCTCGTGGACGTGGCGGGCGGACAATTCGGGCTGGACTACCTGCAGCCGGGCACCACGATGACCACCGCGGATCTATTCATCCGCTACCTGCGGCCGGTCCGGCAGGGGGCGGCCTTCGCGGTGCCCACGATGCTGCGGTCCGGACGACGGGCGATGGTGATGCAGGTCGACATCTACGGCGACGGAGACGACGAACTGCGCGCCACGGCCACCGTGAATTTCGCCGTCATCAACGGCGACACCCCGACGGGCGGGCTGCGAGCCGACGGCTGAACCGCTATACCCTGTTGCGCACAAGTGGTAACGTCGTTACCACAGGTGAGAATTGAGACTTCTGCTAGGAGATCGCCATGCCGTCCCGGGAACTACCCTTCCCCGTCTTCGACGCGGACAACCACATGTACGAGCCGCAGGAAGCGCTGACCAAATTCCTGCCGGAAAAGCGCAAAAACGTCATCGACTACGTCCAGGTACGCGGCCGCACCAAGATCGTGGTGCGCGGGCACATCAGCGAATACATCCCGAACCCGACGTTCGAAGTGGTGGCTCGCCCGGGCGCACAGGAGGACTACTTCCGCAACGGCTCACAGGGCAAGAGCTACCGCGAAATCCTCGGCGAGCCAATGAAGGCCATCCCCGCCTTCCGCGAACCGGGTGCGCGCCTGGAGGTTATGGACGAGCTCGGCATCGACTTCGCGCTGATGTTCCCTACCCTGGCCAGCCTGGTCGAAGAGCGCATGAAGGACGACCCGGAGATGACCCACGACGTCATCCACGCGCTCAACGAGTGGATGTACGAGCAGTGGTCGTTCAACTATAAGGACCGCATCTTCGCCACCCCGGTGATCACGTTGCCGATCGTCGACCGCGCGCTCGAGGAGCTTCAGTGGTGCCTCGAGCGCGGCGCGCGCACGGTGCTGGTCCGCCCGGCGCCGGTGCCCGGTTACCGCGGCAGCCGGTCGTTCGGCCTCGAAGAGTTCGACCCGTTCTGGCAGGCCTGCGTGCGCGCCGAAATCCCCGTCTCCATGCACGCCTCGGACAGCGGTTACTCGGAGCTGCTCAACATCTGGGAACCCGGCGACGAATTCCTGCCCTTCAAGCCGACCGCCTTCCGCAGCCTGGCCATGGGTCACCGCCCCATCGAGGACGCGTTTGGCGCCCTGATCTGTCACGGCGCGCTGACCCGCAACCCCGACCTGCGCATCCTGTCCATCGAGAACGGCGCCGACTGGGTGCCCAACCTGTTCAGGGGCCTCAAGGGCGTCTACAAGAAGATGCCGCAGGCCTTCGCCGAGGACCCGATCGAGACGTTCAAGCGCTGCGTCTACGTCAGCCCGTTCTGGGAGGACCGGTTCACCGAGATCGTCAACATGGTCGGCACCGACCGGGTGGTCTTCGGATCCGACTGGCCGCACCCCGAGGGCCTCAAAGACCCGATCACCTTCGTCGACGAACTCGCCGAGTTCAGCGATGAGGACAAGGCAAAGATCATGGGCGGCAACCTGATGAAGCTGATGAAGGTCTCGGCGCCCGCCAAGAAGCCGGTCTCGGCGTAGTCGCTTAACTGACCGCTCGCCGGCCCCGTGTAGCGGGGCCGGCGTTGGGTACTCGTCGAGGCGTGGCACCGCACGATGGGACGCCGGTCAATATCGACGACGACGTCGCGTTTCTCACCGAGCAGATCGACGCGCTCAAGCGACTCGGACAGCGTGACGACGTCGACGATGAAGAGGTCTACGACCTCAACATCCGGTGGGGCACCGCCCTCGCGGGACGGCTGCCGCGCGTGGCGCACTACAGTTCGCTGGGCCAACTCGGCGAGGACGATCAGCGGCGGTTCGGTTCGCTGTGCGATCAGCTACGCGAGTTATCGCCTCTGATAGAGCGATTCGACCTGACCCGGCCGAAGCTTCCCGGATCCAACGAGGGCCAGGCTAGCGGGGGTCATGCTTGGAAGCGTCCGTGGCGCCTGGCGCGTAGGTGAGAAAGTCCTTGTCGGACAATCTGATCGCGGTCCGTGGTTTCGCGCAGTCCGGATTGCGACAGGTCAGCGCGACCAGGTAGGCGTCGGCGTCCTCATTCAGAAACAGGTAACCCAGGTAGAGGGCGTCGCCCACGGCGAAATCCGTTACGCCGCAGGCTTCACAATGTCCGCCCTTGGCGGTGACTTGCTCCAGGACGCGATGTCGGGCCACCGAATCCAAGCTGATCAGCTCGGGACGTACCCCGACCCCCTCGGTCGCCGTGTCGGTCATCTCAGATTTCCACGTCCTTGTCGTAGTACACGCGGTCTTCGCGCCAGCCTCCGGTACCCATGCCGATGCCGGCGTAGTCCTCGACGAACTCGATCTGGTTGATCCACTTGGCCATCTTGAATCCCACTTGGGTTTCCACCCGCAGACGCAACGGCGCGCCGTGCTGGATCGGCAAAGGCGTGCCGTTCATTTCGTACGCCAGCAGGGTCTGCGGCTTGTCGGCGAACTCGAGGTCAAGCACCTCGTAGAATTGGCCTCCGCCGTGCGACGCCGGCTCGTCGGTGCTGTTGTCCTGCATGGTCAGGAAGCAGACGTAGCGCGCCTGGGGCAGCGGCCGCACCAAGTCCACCAGCTGACGCAGATGGACTCCGGTCCACTGGCCGATGCTGGTCCAACCTTGGACGCAATTGTGCATCACGCATTGGGTTTCCGGCTCGGCGAGGGCCCGCAGCGCGCTCAGGTCCAGGGTCACCGGGTTTTCCACCAGTCCACCGACCCGCAGTCGCCAGTCCACGAAGTTGTGCACCGCCATCACCTTGTATTCCGTGCTGGTGGGCGGCTTTCCGTTGACGCGGTGCTGCTTTGAGATCTTGTGGGCCGGATAGTTCTGTCGGGAATTGAGCGGCCGCAACAGCAGACGACGAGCGGCGGTGACCACCGCCCCCAGCACCCGCTGCACCGACCGCGGGTTGCGCAGGCTCCAAATCGTGGCCGCCACATGGATGCCGATGATCGCCGCAATGATCATCAGTGAGATCGCGGTCGACCAGTAGGTGTTGCGAACGGCGCCGAAAATCATTGCCGCGGTGAGCCGGCCCCAACCCCAAAAGAAAATCATCGACAGGTGAATCGCGATGAAGACCAGGAAGGCGACCAGACCCAAGAAGTGCAAGCTGCGCGCCCATTGGCGACCGCCCCACATCTGCACGTACCACGGGAACCGCGCCTCGATCGCCGGCGACTGAGCGGCCCCGGTCAGGATCTGAAACGGCGCAAGGATGAAGACGACTCCCGCGTACGTCAGCTTCTGCATGGCGTCCAGCGGCTCGCCGGGCAGCACCGGCGGAAGGTTGAACGACAGATACGTGACGATGTCGTCCCACGCTTCGGGGAAAATCGACCATGACGCGGGCCAGTAGCGGTGCCATTGGCCGGTGGCGAACAACAGGATGTAGTACGACAGGCCCAGCAGGATCCAGCCGATCACCACGAAGAAGTGCCAGTGGCGGCCCACGCCCAGCTGCGCGCGGCCGGGCAGCGAGATGAACGGGCTGTAGTCCTCTTCTTCGTCAAGGGTGTCGTAGATCCTGTCCCGCGGCATGACCTTTCGGGTAAAGCGGGCCCACTCCGAGCCCGGCTTGCTGTCGTCGTGCCAGTACAACTTCGGGTGGGTGGCCAGGATCTCGAGACCACTGCGCAGGATCAGCGTCACGAAAAGCACGTTCAGCCAATGATCGATGCGCAGCCATACCGGATAGTCCAACGTCGTCATGCCCGGGCCCCGTCAGTCATACCACTGCTGGCTGTGCGGATAGGCGACGTTGATGCCCGACAGCACGGTCGTGTGCACGGCGATGAAAGCCGCCGCGCACACCATCGCCAGCGTCCCCGGCGCGAAGTCCCATCGGGCGGTCACCGCTTCCAATCCCGGCGGGCCGATCCACCGGGTGAGGACATACACGATGATAAAGGCCGAGCAAATCAGGCTGCCGAAATACCAACCGCCTTGGGGCACTGAGGGTTTGATGCCGATCAGCATGGCGCTCGCGGCGATTAGGCAGGCGGCCGCCAACACGGCGACGTACGCGGCGAAATACCCGGGCAGGTACGGCCGGCTGGCCAGCACGTAGACATGCACCGCAACCAGGCCCGTCAGCAACGCCCCGCCCAGCGCGGTCACCGCACGGGGCAGGTTGAACGCCACCCAGCCGTTCAAGGTGAGCACTGGTGACGTCAGCAGGCGCCGCCAAAGCGCCGTCGCGCGTCGAGCCACGAGATCGGCCACGACAGCGAGGTACCCGCGCCAAACCGGCCGCAAACGGGGCCGTTTACGCGTCAAGGGCCGCGATCTTCGCAGACGTCAATTGCATTTGCCAACCGAATTAGCCGACACAATTCACAGCGGTAACCAAACCGTTGCATTACGCAGCCAAGAACCATTGCTAATGTGAACAACCACGTGTGCAAATTGGGTCAACCCATTGACCCGGTTTTCGAGTCGGCCCTTGGTTGGCGGGCCGCTCGGGGCTGCTAGGAGGACGGCCAGATGGTGGCCGAAAAAGACTGGGACAGAACCGTCGGTGCGGCCGAGGACGTGCGCCGCGTCTTCGAGAACGTTCCCGCGCTGTTGGTCGGGCTCGAGGGGCCCGACCACCGATTTGTCGCGGTCAACGCGGCGTACCGCACACTCAGTCCGCCAATCGACTCCATTGGGCTATTTGTGCGCGACATCTATCCCGAGCTGGAGAGCCAAGAAATCCTGCACATGTTCGACCGGGTATATCAAACGGGCGAGCCACAGTCGGGCACGGAATGGCGGGTCCAGGCCGACTTCGACGGCGCGGGGCAGGCACAGGAACATTTCTTCGACTTCATCGTCACGCCGCGCCGGGCGGAGGACGGCTCGATCGAAGGCGTGCAGCTCGCCTTCGTCGACGTCACCAGCCGCGTGCAGACGCGAATGGCCGACGAAGCGCGCCTCGAGGAACTCTCCGAGCGGTACCGCAACGTCCGCGATTCCGCCACCGTCATGCAGCAGGCACTACTGGCACCCTCGGTGCCCGTCACTCCCGGCGCGGACGTGACCGCACAGTACCTCGTCGCCGCGGAGGACACCGCGGCCGGCGGCGACTGGTTCGACGCGATACCCCTCGGCGACCGGCTGGTGCTCGTCGTCGGTGACGTCGTCGGCCATGGCGTCAAAGCGGCCGCGGCGATGTCGCAACTGCGCACCGCGCTGCGGATGCAGGTCGTCGCGGGATATCCGATCGCCGAAGCGCTCGAGGCCGTCGACCGATTCCGCAAGCACGTCCCCGGATCCAACACGGCCACAATCTGCGTCGGCTCCCTGGACTTCGCCGCCGGCGAATTCCGGTACTGCACCGCGGGACACCCGCCGCCGCTGCTGGTGACGGCGGACGCCACCGCGCGCTATCTCGAGCCGTCGGGCGCGGGACCCCTCGGCAGCGGCACCGGTTTTCCGGTGCGCACCGAATTCCTCGACGTGGGCGACTCGATCCTGCTCTATACCGACGGTTTGATCGAAAGACCCGGCCGGCCACTGGGCGCCAGCACCGCCGAATTCGCCGAGCTGGCCGCGAACATCGCCGGCGGACAACGCGGGTTCGTCATCGAATCCTCGCAACGGGCGATCGACCGCATCTGTTCGGAGACACTGGAATTGCTGCTGCGGTCGACCGGCTACAGCGACGACGTGACACTCCTTGCGGCACAACGCCGGACGCCGCCCGCGCCGCTGCACCTGACACTGGACGCGACGATCCGTGCGGCGCGCATGGTACGCACCCGCCTGCGCCAATGGTTGTCGGAGGTGGGCGCCGACGCGGACGACATCTCCGATGTGGTGCACGCGATCTCGGAGTTCGTCGAAAACGCGGTCGAGCACGGGTATGCGACCGAGGTCACCGACGGCGTTGTGGTGGAGGCGACGCTGTCCGGCGATGGCAGCCTGCACGCCTCGGTGAGCGACCGCGGCCGGTGGAAGGATCACCGCGAGGGCGAGACGGGGCGTGGTCGCGGCCTCGCCATGGCCGAGGCCCTGGTGTCGGAGGCGCACGTCCGCCACGGAGCCGAGGGAACGACCGCCAGTCTGACGCACCGACTCTCGCGACCGGCGAGTTTCGTCACCGATTCCGTGATCAGCCGGGCGGCCGAGCGGCGCACGTTCAACGCGGAATTCGCCTCCGAGGTCAGCGAACCGGGCCGCATCGTCGTCAGCGGCGACGTCGACTCGAACACCGCATCCATCCTGGACCGTCAGATCGCCGTCGAAAGCCGTTCCGGCGTCGCGCCATTGACGGTCGACCTCAGTGCCGTCACCCACCTGGGATCGGCGGGCGTCAGCGCACTGGCCGCCGCCCGCGGGCGGGCCCAGCGGCAAGGCAGTGAATACGTGTTGGTGGCCCCGCCGGGCAGCCCGGCACACCATGTCTTGTCACTGGTCCAGATCCCGGTGGTGAGCGGCCTCGCCGAGAACCTCGTCGCCGAGGGTTAAGCCCGGTCGGCCCTGTCGCCGTGCCGCACCTGGTTGAACGGCACCCCGCGGTCGGCGGCGTATTCCCGGGGGAAGCCCAGCACCCGCTCGCCGATGACGTTGCGGGCCATCTCGGTGGTGCCGCCGCCGATGGCGACGGTCTGCCGGGACAAATAGCGCAGACCCGTTTCGAGTCCGGCGCCCGGTTCCCCGACGACTCCGGCACTTCCCGCGATCGCCAGCGCCGTGTCGACATCGGTCGTCGTGGTCTCGGAGTGAAACAGCCGGATGAGCGTCCCGGCGGCCGGCGGCAGCGCGCCGTCTCTGACGCTGCGGTACACGTGACCGATCAGTTGCTCGGCCACCGCGCGGTGCACCAGGGCGCGACCGGCCATCTCCTGCACGCGTTCGTCGTCGGCCTGTCCGGTCTTCTCCGCAAGGGCCACGTAGTCGACCGGAATCGCGTTGCGGCACATCACGATGCTCAGCGGTTCCAGCGAATTCTGCGAGGAGTTCCTCGACGGTGTCGACGTGGGAGACGACGCCGTCGTCGGCGAGGTTAACGGCGGCTGGGCGGTGGCCTCGCGGCAGCTCTACCACGAGCGCCGAGCGGTGGGGCAGGGGTCCGAGTTCGCCAGCGGCGGTGGCAGCGAGGGCGGCAACGCGATTCCGGTCGACTACGTGGCCCTTGCGGAGAAGACCGGACAGGCCGACGACGAACGCGTGCAGGAGATG
>NZ_LZKY01000128.1:0-17572 GCF_001673055.1 Mycobacterium sp. 1245801.1 | reverse complement strand
TCGAGCCATTCGAACTGACCATGGTGCCGTTCGCCACCGACGACGAGGGCGCCGAAATCATCACGTTCCCCGCCCATCCGGACTATTCCGCCGCCCTCGCCCCACGATTTCGATTCGCCATGAACATCAGTCGGGGCACCCTACAGAAGGCAACCGCCGCCACCCTGATCCTGACGCTGGTCGTGGCGTCGTTCGTGGTCGGCAACAAGCTGTGGAAAGACGTCGAAAAGAATACGTACTCGGCTTATTTCACCGAGGCCAATGGTCTGTTCGTGGGCGACGAGATTCGCATCCTCGGCGTCGCCGTGGGCGTGGTCGATAAGATCGAGCCCCAGCCCGGCAGTTCCAAGGTGACGTTCTCCGTCGACAAGCAGTTTTCGATCCCCGCGGATGCTCGCGCTGCGATCCTGTCGCCATCGCTAGTGACATCGCGGGCTGTCCAGCTCGTCCCGGCGTACTCCGGCGGCCCGAAGCTGAGCGCCGGCGCCTCGATTCCCCTGAGCCGCACCGCGGTTCCCGTCGAATGGGATGACTTCCGCAAGCAGCTGGAGAAACTCACCGACGCCCTGCAGCCCACCAGCCCGGGCGGGGTCAACTCCGTCGGCGAGTTCATCGACTCGGCGGCGGACAACGTGCGCGGCCAGGGCGACACCGCCCGCGACACCGTGCTCAAGCTTTCCGAGGCGATCTCGGCGCTCGGCGATCACGCCGACGACATCTTCAGCACGGTGCGTAACCTGCAACTGCTGGTGTCCGCGCTGTACTCGAGCAGCGATCTGCTGGCCTCGTTCAACCAGAACCTGGCCGGCGTGACGACGCTGCTGTCCAACACCCCCAACGAAGTCGGCAACGCGTTGAAGTCGCTGGACGGCGCGCTCACGGACGTGCGTGATTTTCTGGCCGAGAACCGCGAAGCGGCGGGCGTCACCTTCGACCGATTGGGCTCCATCACCACGGCGCTCAACGACAGCCGCGGCGATATCAAGCAGATCCTGCACATCGCCCCGACGGTGTTTCAGAACTTCTTGAACATCTACCAGCCGGCCCAGAGCGCGATGACCGGCATCCTGGCCCTGAACAACTTCGCCGACATCCCGCAGTTCATCTGCAGCTCGATCGAGGCGGCGTCGCGGGCGCGCCTGGCGCGGGTATCGAAGCTGTGCCTGCAGTACCTCAACCCGATCATCAAAAACCGTATCTACAACTACATTCCGGCGGGAATTAACCCGTTCGTCGGGACGCAGGCGCGGCCCAGCGAGATCACCTACAGCGAGGACTGGCTGCGGCCCGGGTACACGCCGCCGCCCCCGCCTGAGGCGCCCGCGCCGCCGGATGGCGCGCCTGCGCCGCCTCCCGAGCAGCCGGCGCCGGCCGACCAGCCGCCGCCGACCGAGGCCCCGCCCGCGCCGCCGTCGAACACGACCAGTTCGATCGAGGTGCTACAGAACCTGATGCTGCCGACGGGGCCCTCATGAGGCGCGCTGGGGCCGCGGTCCTGGGGCTGATATGCGTGGTCACCCTGTCGGCGTGTGGTTGGCGCGGCCTGAACTCCTTCAGGCTGCCCGGTACCGCCGGCGGGGGGCCGGGCTCGTACACGATCCAGGCGCAGATGCCCGATGTGGTCACCATCCAGGAGAACACCCGGGTCCGGGTGGACGACGTGAACGTCGGCAACGTCACCAAGATCGAGCTGCAGGATTGGCATGCCCTGGTCACCATGCGGATCAATGGCGACGTGCACCTGCCGGCCAATTCGACCGCGAAGCTCGGGCAGACCAGCCTGCTCGGTTCGATGCATATCGAACTCGCGCCGCCCAAAGGTGAAGCGCCGGTAGGCCAACTCAAGGCCGGGTCGGTGATCCCGTTGTCGCGCGCGAGCCTGTATCCCACCACCGAGCAGACGCTGGCGTCGGTGTCGATCCTGTTGAACGGTGGGGGCATCGGCCAGCTGCAGGAAATCACGCAGGCGGTCGCCAGGGCGTTCGCCGGCCGCGAGAACGACATGCGCAGCCTGCTCAACCAGATCGATGAGTTCATCGCGCGCACCAATGATCAGACCGACGACATCATCTCCGCCGCAGAGAATCTCAACTCTCTGGTCGGCCAGGTTGCCGCGAACGACACGGTCGTGGACAAGGCCTTGACGTCGGTGCCCAAGGCGCTGGACGTTCTGGCCAAGGAGCGCACCAAGATCGCCGACACGATCGATCAGGTCGGCAAATTCAGCGCGATCGCCGCCGACACCATCCACCAGAGCAGGGAATCGCTGGTGAACAACCTGCGCAACATCGCGCCGGTGCTGCGCTCGCTCGCCGATGCCGGCCCCTCCCTCACCAAGGGTCTGGACGGCCTGGCGACCTACCCGTGGCCGGCATCCACCGTGCGGAACTGGTTCCGCGGCGACTACGCCAACCTCACCCTGATCGTCGATCTGACGTTGAGCCGCATCGACCAAGGGTTGTTCACCGGCTCGCGCTGGGAAGGCAACCTCACCCAGCTCGAACTGCAGTGGGGTCGCACCATCGGCATGCAGCCGAGCCCGGTCACCGGGGGTAACCCGCTGACCTATCCGTACCATTTCGGGGGATACTGAATGCTTCGGTTGAATCGCCGGACGTGGATCCAGTTGTCAATCCTGACGCTGGTGACCGTCGTCTCCTGTGGCGCAATGGCATTCAACTTCATGAAGCTGCCTGCCACGTTGTTCGGGATCGGGGAGTACAAGGTCACCGTCGATCTGCCGCAATCGGGTGGTCTCTACGAGACGTCGGTCGTCACCTACCGCGGCACCGACGTGGGACAGGTCAAGTCGGTCGACGTCACCGCCACCGGGGTGCGCGCGGTCCTGGCCATGCGATCGGGAGTCAAGGTGCCCTCCGACGTGCAGGCGTCGGTGCACAGCCGATCCGCGATCGGCGAGCAGTACATCGAACTGACCCCCGGCAAGGACGGCGATGGTTCCCACACGTTGCGAGACGGCGACGTCATCACCGCCGGACACGTCGACGTTCCCGTCGACATCGGGCACCTGCTCGACCTGACCAACCGTGCGCTGCAAGCGATTCCACGCGATAACCTGCGCACGGTGATCGACGAGACCAATCGGGCGGTCGGCGGCCTCGGTCCGGAGCTGTCCCGCATCGTCGACGGCTCGACCGCGTTGGCCATCGCCGGGGGTCGCACCGTCGACCCGCTTGCCGCCCTCATCGACCAGTCGCCGGCGGTACTCAATTCGCAGGTGCAGACATCCGAGGCGATCGCCACGTGGTCCGGCCACACCGCGGCCATCATGGCGCAATTCAAGGCCCAGGACGCCGCGGTACGAGACCTGTTGACACAGGGCACTTCCGGCGTCGAGGAGGGGCGCGCGATGCTGGACCGGGTGGCGCCGGCGTTGCCGGTGCTGTTCGCCAATCTGGTGAGCCTGGGCGACATCGCCGTCGTCTACCGCCATGACATTGAGCAACTCCTGGTCCTGCTCCCGCAGGGCATCGCGGCCATGGCGGCCATCATCGTGCCCAGCTCTAACACTAAGCAGGAGTACCGGGGTGCCCAGCTGGACTTCAACCTGAACCTCAACCTGCCGCCACCGTGCACCACCGGTTATCTGCCGCCGCAGCAACGCCGCTCACCGGCCAGCGTCGACGCGCCGGACCGGCCGGCCGCGGACCTGTTCTGCCGGGTGCCGCAGGACTCGGAGTTCAATGTCCGTGGGGTGCGCAACATTCCGTGCGAGAGCAAGCCGTGGAAGAGAGCGCCCACGATAGAGCTGTGTGAAAGCGACGAGGAGTACGTGCCGCTCAACGACGGCTACAACTGGAAGGGCGACCCGAACGCCACCACGACCGGCCAGGGCGTGCCGCTTTACCCGCCGGGGCAGGACCCGCGACTGCCACCACCGCGTGGCACCGCCGCGGCGCCGACGCCGCCCCCGCCGCCCGCCGTCGCGACCTATGACCCGGCCACCGGCGACTACATCGGGCCAGACGGCCGCCGCTATACCCAATCGGACCTGGCCCACCCGCGTGCCAAGAACTGGCAACAACTACTTGTCCCGCAACCCTGACAGTTTTAAGGAGCACCATGGCGGACAAACCCGAAATCTCTACGACGGAGGAAACCGTTGACGAGCCAACGGCAATCGACGTCGCCGAGGACCTCGACGCCGCCGAAACCGAGCAGGCTGAAAAGCTGCACGCCGAAGACGCCGACGGTGATGAGAGTCCGGCCGCGGGCCGGCTCGCGCGGTGGCGCGAGCGTCTCCAGCGGCGGCGGCTGTCGCGCGTCGGGACGGCGTTGGTGGCCAGCGCCGTCATCGTGGCCGCACTGGCCGGCCTGAGTGGTTGGCTCGGATATCGGGCCTACCAGAAGCACGAGGCGCAGGCCCGGCAGAACCTGTACGTTGCGACGGCCCGGCAGGGCGCGGTGAACCTCACCACGATCAACTACACCCAGGTCGACGCCGACGTGCAGCGCATCCTCGACCTGGCCACCGGCGCATTCCGCGACGACTTCGAACAGCGGGCCAAGCCGTTCGAGGAGGTCGTCAAGGCCGCACAGTCGAAATCGGAAGGGACGGTCACCGATGCCGGACTGGAATCCCAGCGCGGCGACTCCGCCCAGGTGCTGGTGGCGGTCGCGGTGAAGTCGCGCACCGCCGGCGGTGAAGAGGCGCCCCGGGAATGGCGCATGCGCATCGAGGTCCGATCGGTCGGCGATGACGCCAAGGTCTCCAATGTGGTGTTCGTGCCATGACGACACTGAACGAGGACGTGAAAGTCGATACGGCCGACGAGGAACTGGACCCGGCAACCAAAGACGCACACCAGGAATCGGAGGTCACCGAGCCGGAAGAACCGTCCACCGAGGCGCAACCGAAGGCCGAGCGGACCAGGCGACGCATCGGGTGGCCGCAGGCGTTCGCCTACGGCGTATTGCCCGGCCTCGCGTTGGTGTTGGCGCTCGGCGCGGGCTACCTCAAGTGGTCGGCCGGGGCGGCCGATGATCTTGCCCGGGCCCGGACCGAATCGGTGCAGGCCGCCCGCGAAGACGCCATCGCGTTGTTGTCCTATCACGCCGACACGGTGGACAAGGACCTCGCCGCGGCGCGCGAGCGGCTGACCGGTGAGTTCAAGGACGCCTACGGCGAGCTGACGCGCCAGGTCGTCGTTCCCGGTGCGAAGGAGAAGCACATCTCGTCGGTCGCCAAAGTCAATGCGGCGGCGTCGGTTTCGGCATCTGAAACCCATGCCGTGGCGCTGGTGTATGTCGACCAGACCGTGACCATCGGTGCGGGCGCCCCCACCGACACCCAGCCCGTCGTGCGGATGACCCTGGACAAGGTCAACG
The DNA here is from genome assembly GCF_001673055.1 of Mycobacterium sp. 1245801.1. NCBI lineage: Bacteria > Bacillati > Actinomycetota > Actinomycetes > Mycobacteriales > Mycobacteriaceae > Mycobacterium > Mycobacterium sp. 1245801.1. The sequence continues at coordinate 12,223 of NZ_LZKY01000128.1, read as the reverse complement.
GCCGATGGCTGGTTTCGCGCTTCGACCCGGTGTGACCCGAGGAATCGTGATGGAAGTATCGGTACGCCGTTGCGCCCGGGTGCTGCCCGTCGGCGTGGTGCTGTTGGGGACAGCCACTGTGGCGGCCCCGGCCGCGCACGCCGACAACAAGCGGCTCAACAGCGCGGTGGTGTCGGCCGTCTACACAATGCAGCACCAGGCGGGCTGCACCAACGACGTCGTCAGGAACAACGCCCTCACGCTGGCCGCCGAATGGCACGCCGATGACATGATCAACAACCGAAACATCAACGGCGACATAGGCTCGGACGGATCCACGCCGCAGGACCGCGCCAACGCCGCCGGCTTCCGCGGCCGGGCCGCCGAGACCGTGGCGATCAACCCGGCCATCGCGATCAGCAGCCTGGAACTGGTCAACCAGTGGTATTACAACCCGGACGATATGGCGATCATCCGCGACTGCGCCAACAACACCATCGGGGTGTGGTCGGACAACAGCATGGACCGCACCGTGGTGGTGGCGGTGTATGGGCAGCCCGACCCGCCCAAGCGGTAGGCCTCAGCGTCTAGCGCGCGGCGGTATTGAGCGCCGACAAAACCGTTTCGGGATCGGTTGTGGCGCCGCGGTTGTAGGGCAGCTTGGACAGGGCCGTGGCCATCGCGCACGTATTGGTCAGCGCGGCGAAAGTCAGCCCGCCACCGATCGCGGCCGCCACCCATTTGAGCCGGGGGAGCGCGACACTGCCCAGCACGGACGACAACACGACCGACCCGGCGACGAGGCGCACCTGCCGTTCCAGATCCCACCGCTGGGCGCCGCGGTCGACGGCGAAGCCTTGCCCCTCCCAGTCGATGATTCCGTTCTCGAGGACGCGCCCGCCGGTCAAACCGGCGTTCCGCAACAGCGTTTGGGCTTTGGTGGAGCGTTGTCCCGACCGGCATACCAGGACGACCTCGTCGTCCCCGTTCAAGAGCTGGGCGACCTCACGGGTGTGTTCGTCCAGTACGTCCAGGGGCACGTTGTAGGACCCGGAGATGTGGGACGTTTCGAACTCCGCGGGGGTCCGCACGTCGACGATGCGTGGGGCGGGCGAAGACTCGAGTTGCTTGCGTAGCTCGGCCGAAGTGATGGCGTCGGCGGTCGGTGCGCTCATGTGATTCCTCCCGTTGTGGGCTCCTCAATTGGTCACTACCCGCTATCGCGGTGCTAGCCTGCCTTTTCGATCACGTTGAACCTGAGGTGATGTCGAGTTTTTCCGCGTTGTCGTAGTCGTCGTCGATCAGCACGACGCGGCGTTGATGTCGATCGAGCAGCGCCGCGGCGATCGACGCCCGGTAGCCGCTGGCGCAGTGGACCCACAGTTCGCGGTCCTGGGGAAGTTCGCCGAGGCGTTCCGGTAGCTCGTGCACCGCAATGTTGACCGCATCGCGCACGTGGCCGCTGTCGAATTCGTGTGGCTGGCGAACGTCGACGACGGTGACCGCATCGTCGTCGAGCACATCGACGAGGTCCTTGAAGGACGCGACCCGGTAGCTGCGCAGCGGCGTGCCGTCGGCCAGCGCGCGTATATCGCCGGTGGCACTGCCGGTGAGGCGATCGACGCCGATGCGGGCGAGTTCGCGCTGAGCGTCGGCGACCTGCTGGGCATCCTCACCGATCAACGTCAGTGGTGCGCCCCAGCGGTACAACCACCCGAGGTAGTTCACGAACGAGCCCGACAGCTCGAACCCATAGGTGCCGGCCAGATGCCCCGCCGCGAATGCCGTGCGGTTGCGCAGGTCGACCACCCACTCGCCGGCGTCGATGCGGTGGCGAAGTTGGTGTGCGTCAACCGGTTCGGGCGGCGACAGGTCCGCCGCTTCGGGGCCCGCCCTGTTGATCACACCCATGTGTGCGTAGTAGGCGGGAAACGCCGAAAGTCCTTCCAGCAGCTCGTCGACGTATTGCTGTTCGTCCTGGGTCAGCGCCGGGTTGCTGCGGCGTTGTTCGCCGATGGTGGAGGCGTCACCGTCGGGTGGCGTGGCCGAACAGAAGCTGCCGAATCCGTGGGTGGGATAGATCGCGGTTTCCGAAGGCAGCTCATCGGCGAGGCGCCGGACCGAATGATATTGCAGCCGGGCCAGTTCCTCGGTGTGGTCGTCGCCGACCAGGTCTGTCCTGCCAGTGCTGCCGAACAGCAGCGATCCGCCCGTGAAGACGCCGACGGCCTCGCCGGAATCGTCACGCAGCACGTAGCTGACGTGATGGTGGGTGTGTCCGGGTGTGAGCAGCACTTCCACATGAATTTCGCCGGTGTCGATCCGGTCGCCGTCCCCGACCGCGTGGCGGTCGAAGTCGACGTCTTCGCCTGCGGGAACGACGTATTGGGCGCCGGTCGCTTGGGCCAGTGCCAGCCCGCCGGTCACGTAGTCGTTGTGGATGTGGGTCTCCAGCACGTGGGTGATGCGCAGGTCTCCCGTCAGCTCGAGCACCCGGTCGATGTCTCGTTGCGGATCGACGGCGACGGCGACCGTGCCGTCGCTGATGAGATAGCTGCGGTCGCCCAGACCTGAGGTCTCGATGATCGTCACGTCCACCATCGTTTTCTAGTACCCCGAAAGCGGATTGGCGGCGCAAGTCGAGCCGGCGTTGGCCGCGGCCGGAACCCGTGTGAAACCCGCGCTCACCACGTCAATGGCCGGTTTAGCGCAGCTCAGCGCGGGCGAACCTTGCGGTCGCGGAAGCATCGCAGCGTTTCAACCACGGTGATTTTTGCGCTGGCCCGCTCCGCACACCCGTCGGGTGTGTCGCTAACCGCCGGTGAGGGATTCGTCGGCCATGTCGCAGACGCACACGTACCCGCCGTGGCGCCACGGACCGAACTGGGTACCGCGCCTGCGCAGCAGATGCTGCGCGTAGACCTTGTCGCGTTGATCCCGCGAGAACGCGAAGTCGAGATTGATGGGCAGGCCCGCCCAATCGACCTGGTCACTGGCGGGTTCGTCGCCGTACCTGAGCCGGCACTGCAGCGGGCAGCCGTTCTTGATGACCCGATCGGGTCCATCACACTCCCGAGCCACGATGACGTCACTCCTTCAGGCGCGCGACCTTACGAGTGCATCGTGCGACGCCGAAGTTTCGGCGGTAGGCGCGCGATGTTTCCGCTGTGTTACGGGTGGCGGATCGGCGTCAGTAGACGTCGCGGTGGTAGCGCTTGTCGGCGCTCAGCGACTGGACGTAGTCCTTCGCCGCTTCCGGCTCGAGCTTGCCGAATTCGGCGGCGATCTCGCAGAGTGCCCGGTCGACGTCCTTGGCCATGGGATCCGCGGTGCCGCAGACGTAGAGCTGGGCGCCGTCCTGCAACCAGCTCCACAGCTGCGCCCCGCGTTTGCGCATCAGGTGCTGCACGTAGACCTTCTGCTGCTGATCGCGGGAGAACGCCAAGTCCAACTCGGTGAGGAACCCGTCGTCACGCATCTGCTCGAGTTCGTCGCGGTAGTAGAAGTCGGTGGCGGCGTGCTGCTCGCCGAAGAACAGCCAGTTGGGGCCGGTGTGGCCGAGTGCGCGCCGTTCCTGCAGGAAGCCGCGGAACGGCGCGATCCCCGTCCCGGGCCCGATCATGATCATCGGGGTGTCCGACTCACTCGGCGGCCGGAAATTGCTGGACTGCTGCAGATACACGGCGACGCGGTCGCCGGGGGAGCGGTCGGCGAGGTAGGTCGAACACACCCCACGGCGTGCGACGCCCTGGAAGTTGTAGCGCACCGGGGAGACGGTCAGGTGGACTTCGCCCGGGCACTCCTTGGGGCTCGACGAGATCGAATACAGCCGCGGCTGAAGGCGTTTGAGGACCCGCAGCCACTCGTGGGCCGACGCGGAGACGGGCAGCTTGGCCAGCAGATCGATGGACTGGCGACCCCACGTCCAATCCGCCAGTGCGCGTTTGTTTTCCGGCTTCAGCAGCTCCGCGAGTGTGGGGTCACCGGTGCGCTCCTGCACGAAGCGCACCAGATCCCGGCTGATGTGGGCGATCTCGATGCGCTCGGTGAGCGCGGAGCGCAACGACATCAGGCCGTGCTCGCCGACCTCGACCGGGGTCTGCCCGTTCAGTCCGGTGACCGACAGCCACTCGTCGACCAGCGCGTCGCTGTTGCGCGGCCACACGCCGAGCGCGTCACCGGCCTCGTAGGTCACGGATTCCTCCGGCATGTCGAAAACCAGGTGCCGCACGTCTTTCGTCGATTCCGGTCGGCTCAACACGGTGTTGCGGACCATGCCGGTGATCAGCGGATGCTTCTTGCTGTAGGCGCCGGCGGCGGGCGCGCCGGGGCGAGACGGCGCGGCAACGGTGGACGTGCGGGCCGGCGCCGTCACACTTCCGTCCCCGCCGACCGAGGTGGGCGTCCGGGTCAGGGCCTCGATGACGTCGCCCACCCACTTCGCCGCGGTGTCGTCGTAGTCGGGTTCGCAGTCCACCCGGTCGGTGATGCGGGTGGCGCCGAGCTCGGCGAGGCGGGCGTCCAGCTTGCGGCCGTGGCCGCAGAAATCGTCGTAGTTGGAGTCGCCCAGCGCCAGCACGGCGTAGCGGAGGTTGGTGAATCGCGGTGCGCCCTCGGATGTCAGCGCTCGCCAGAGGCCGGCGCCGTTGTCGGGCGCGTCACCGTCGCCGGTGGTGCTGGTGACGAACAGCACCTCCCGCGTCGTCGTCAATTGCGCCGGCGGGAAGTCATCCATGCTGTGCAGCGCGACCGGGAGTTCCGCGGCGCCCAACCGGGCGGCGATCTCGCCGGCGAGCTCCTCGGCGTTGCCGGTCTGCGATGCCCACAGCACCACGACGGGCGCGCGCTCGGCGGCGGGCTTGGTGTCGGCGGGCGTGGCGGGCGGTTGCTCGACGGCCGGCGCCGGGGCGGTCGGCGGTGCCTCGGCCAGGCCCCCCGGTCCGTCGACGCGCGAGAACAATCCGGCCAGAAGGCCGTCCACCCACAGCCGGGTGCCGGCATCGAACGGCGCGCTCGGCGGCAGGGTAGGCACACCGGCGGTGCGGCGACCGGCGTCAGAGCGAAGCCCGGAGAGCATGCCGGCCAGATACGAGCGGCCGAGCTCGTTGAATTCCGGCTTGGCTTGCGTTGTCACACCCAGCAATTCGCCGAGTGCGTCGACTTGTGACACGCTGATTTCTCGTACCTCCGTGGGTGCGGATGCCGGTGTGTCGGGGACCGCCGGCATCTCGGTACCGGGATCGGGTTGCGCGACGGCGACCTTCGTCAGCGTGACCGCGCACGCCTTGAATTCCGGTTGGCTCGAGATGGGATCGACGGCGTCGTTGGTGACGGCGTTGATGGACAGGTATTCGCCGAAGGCGTCGTTCCAGTGGAACGGCGCGAAGCAGTTGCCGGGCCGCACCCGGTCACTGACGACAGCGGGCAGCACGGCGCGGCCGCGCCGGGACGCGATCTCGATCTGATCGTCGTCGACGATGTGCAGGCGGGCGGCGTCGTCGGGGTGGATCTCGACGAACGGCCCCGGATTGAGTTTGTTGAGTTTGGCGACCTTGCCGGTCTTGGTCATGGTGTGCCATTGGTGAGGCAGGCGACCGGTGTTCAGCAGGAACGGGTAGTCGTCGTCGGGCATTTCGTCGGGCGGCAGGTGCGGGCGGGCGAAGAACACCGCCCGGCCCGTCGGCGTCGGGAAGGCCAACCGCGGCACGCTGCCGTCCTCGCGGACCAGCCGCGTCTGGCTGACGCCGTCATTGAGGTAGCGGATCGGGTTGCGGTCGCCCCCGCCCTGTGGAGCGCACGGCCACTGCAGCGGGCTCTGGCGCAGCCGCTCATAGCTGACACCGCGCAGGTCGTACCCGGTCTTCGGGTTGGAGAACCGCTTGATTTCTTCGAAGACTTCCTCGGCGCAGGTGTAACTGAACGCCTCCGAAAAGCCCATCTCGCAGGCGATCCGGGCGATGATCTGCCAGTCCGGCAGCGCGTGGCCCGGCGCCTGGACCGCTGGCTGGAACAGCGTCATGTTGCGCTCGGAATTGACCATGACCCCTTCGGACTCCGTCCACAGGGTCGCCGGCAACAGCACATCGGCGTATTCGGTGGTCTCGGTCTCCAGGAACGCGTCCTGGGCCACCACCAACTCGGCGCGTTCCAGTCCGGCCAGCACCGTCTTACGATTGGCAACGGAGGCAACGGGATTCGTGCAGATGATCCAGCAGGCCTTGATCTGCCCGTCGGCCATCCGGGAGAACATGTCGATGGTGCCGCCGCCGACCTCGGTGCGCAGCGTTCCGCGGGGCAGGCCCCAAAGCTTTTCGACGAACTCACGATCCTCGTCCGATAGCACCGAACGCTGACCGGGCAAACCCGGCCCCATGTAACCCATCTCGCGACCGCCCATGGCGTTGGGCTGGCCGGTGAGGGAGAAGGGGCCGCTGCCCGGCTTGCAGATCGCGCCGGTGGCCAGGTGCAGGTTGCAGATGGCGTTGGTGTTCCAGGTGCCATGGGTGCTCTGGTTGAGGCCCATGGTCCAGCAGCTCATGAAATTGTCGGCCTCGCCGATCATCTGAGCCGCTTTGCGGATGTCCGCTTCCGGGATGCCGGTCACGGCGCTGACCATGTCGGGCGTGTACTGCTCCAGGAAGCCGGGCATCACCTCCCAGCCCTCGGTGAATTCGGCGATGAAATCGGGGTCCGTGTGGCCGTTCTCGACGATCAGGTGCAGTAGCCCGTTGAGCAGCGCCAGATCCGATCCCGGCGCGATCTGTAGGTACAGATCGGCCTTCTCGGCGGTCGCGGTGCGGCGCGGGTCGACGACGATCAGCTTCGCGCCCGCCTTGACCCGGTCCATCATCCGCAAGAACAGGATGGGATGGCAGTCGGCCATGTTCGCGCCGATGACGAAGAAGACGTCGGCACGGTCGAAGTCCTGGTATGACCCGGGTGGTCCGTCCGCGCCGAGCGAGAGTTTGTAACCGGAACCGGCGCTGGCCATGCACAGTCGCGAGTTCGACTCGATCTGGTTGGTGCCGATGAAGCCCTTGGTGAGCTTGTTCGCCAGGTACTGCGCCTCGATGGACATCTGGCCGGACACGTACATCGCGAAGGCGTCCGGACCGTGTTCGTCGATGATCGCGCGTAACCGGTTCGCACACTGGGTGATCGCCCGATCCATGTCGACGGGCTCGAGTGGCTCACCGCGGTCGGCCCGCACATGGGCCGAGTCCATCCGGCCCGGCGCGCCGAGCATGTCCGCGGTGGTGGCGCCCTTGGTGCACAACCGGCCGAAGTTGGCCGGATGCGCTTTGCTCCCAACCGACTTGGCGACGTGATCGCGGCCCGTTTTCGGGTCCGTTGTGACCTGCAACACCATCCCGCATCCGACACCGCAGTAAGCGCACATGGTGTTCACGGCGTTCTCAGGCGCCATGGACTCCCTGGTCACGCTTACGTCCCTTCGGTTCGAGTGCGCACGAGTTAGCTCTGTCTCGGGTCAGTTCATTGTGGAGCAGGCATGTTTCGGCATCGCTGCCCGAAATTTCCCCCGGTTTACTTCTTCCTCTCAGCGGCTGGCGCGCCGATGTGAAATCGCCGGGGAATTCGCGGCCGTGGAAGGCGTTACCGCAGGTCACCGCTGACCGGCCGTCCCGCTTGAGGTTACGCAGGACTGCCCGCGAAACGCTTCTCAGAAGGGGGTTTTTGACCAAACCGATGGGACATTCACAGTCTTCGCTAAGCTCACCGCGTGCGTCGGCTCATTGTGATCTGTCTGGTTTTGCTGGCCTCCGGCTGCGGCTGGAAGCCGACCGCGCCGCCCCAGGCCCGGCCCGACACCTGCAAGGACTCCGACGGGCCGACGGCCGACACGGTGCACCAGGCGATCACCGCCGTTCCCATCGCCATCCCCGGCACCATCTGGGTCGAGATGGGCCGCGGGCACACCCGAAACTGCCGGTTGTATTGGGTGCAGATCATCCCGACGATCGCCAGCGAATCCAGCCCGCAGCAACTGCTCTTCTTCGACCACAACAGGCCGCTGGGTAGCCCCACCCCGAACCCAAAGCCGTACACGACGGTGCTACCGCCCTCGGATGACACCGTCACCGTTCAATACCAGTGGCAGAAGGGGAATGACCAGCTGTGCTGTCCGACCGGGATCGGAACGGTCAAGTTCCGGATCGGCCCGGACGGCAAGTTGCAAACGCTGGGCAAGGTTCCGAATCAATAGCGTTTGCCGCCAATGACTTTCCCGTCCCTGCCGACGTCGCGGCGGCCGGTGATCGGCGGTCGGCCGCTCAGCTCGTGAGGGCCTCTTCCAGGTTCTCCGGGTGCAGCATCTCGACATAACGCAGCCGCTCCGGGATGCCGAACCCGTCGACCAGCGTCTCGGCGTGCGGGCGCAGCGCGCGGCACCGGTCGTTGATACCCCGGGTGACCGCCTTCGCGCGTTCGGTGGACAGGTAGCGGTGTTCGATGTACCACGCCTTGTCATCCTCGATGACCGACAGTGCGTACAGGTCGCACAGGATGCCGAGTATTTCGCGGGCCTTCTCGTCGGGGCACGCGTCTATTCCGGCGACAAACGCCTCCAAGATGACCCGGTCGATGTGCGCGCTGGCCGCGTGCAACACGTGATCCTGCACGGAGTTGAATGCGTCGAAGGCCGACATCTCTTTGGATTTGGCCTGCAGCCGGCGGGCCACCGATGCCAGCAGATACTCCTCGCGATCCTCGAACATCGTGATCTGCGTGCCGCGGTTGAACAGGCTGCCCTCTTCCTCGCTGTCTTGGCGGGCGTCCACGATGGTTTGGATGATCGCCTCTGCCGCAGTGCGTTTGACGACGCGTTCACCCACCGTGCTGGCCGCGAAGCGCACCCATTCGACCGGACTCATGCTCTTGATGTCGTCGGCGTAGGCCGTGAGCAGTTCCTTGGCCACCAATTGGGTCAGCACGTGGTTATCGCCCTCGAAGGTGGTGAAAACGTCTGTGTCGCCGCGCAGCCCGATCAGTCTGTTCTCGGCCATGTAGCCCGCGCCGCCACACGCTTCGCGGGCCTCCTGGATGGCCCGGCTCGCATGCCAGGTATTGGCCGCCTTCAGGCCGGCGGCGCGCGCTTCGAGTTCGCGTTGCTCGTCGGCGTCGGGTGCGTCGGCGCTCTGCACGTCATGACATTTGCCGACCAGTTCGTTCTGCGCGAACTGCAACGCGTACGACTTGGCGATCAACGGAAACAGTCGCCGCTGATGCACCAGATAGTCCATGATCAGCACTTCGGAACCGTCGTCGGGTGCGGTGAACTGCCTGCGCTGCAAGGCATATCGGGTGGCGATGTCCAGGGCCACCCGGCCGGCGGCGCCGGCGCTGCCACCGACGGTGATCCGGCCGCGGACCAGGGTGCCCAGCATGGTGAAGAAGCGGCGATTCGGGTTGTCGATCGGCGAACTGTAGGTGCCGTCGGCCGCGACGTCGCCGTACTTGTTCAACAGGTTGACCCGCGGGACCCGGACATGGTCGAACACGATGCGCCCGTTGTCGACACCGGGCAGTCCGCCCTTGTATTCGCAGTCCGAGGTGGTGATGCCCGGCAGATCGTTGCCGTCCTCGTCGCGGATCGGAACCAGCACGCAGTGCACGCCGTGATTGACCGGCTTCCCGTCCTCGTGGGTGATCAGTTGCGCGAAAACCGCCGCCATGGTTGCGGTTTCGGCGGCGCCGCCGATGTAGTCCTTACGCGCCGAGGGGGTGGCGGAGTCGATGATGAACTCTTCGGTCTCGGGGTCGTAGGTCGCGGTGGTCTCCAGCGACTGCACGTCGCTGCCATGTCCGGTCTCGGTCATGGCGAAACAGCCGCGCAACTCGAGGCTGATGATCTTGGGCACGTAGAGCTCGTGGTGGCGCTCGGTGCCCAGGTTCTCCACGGCACCGCCGAACAGGCCCCACTGCACCCCGGCCTTCACCATCAGCGACAGGTCCGACATGGCCAGCATCTCGATCATGGTGATCGCCGCCCCCACGTCACCGGTGCCGCCGTGTTCCTTGCGGAAACTGTCGGCGGCCGCGCCGAACGCCGCCATGATCCGCATCTGCTCCGCCACCTTGGTGCGGGCGATCACGGTGTTCGGCGTGTAGTGCGGCCGGAACAGGTCCTCGGTGAGCGTGGCCCGCATCCGGTTTCTCACATCACGCCAACGCCCGTCCAGTGCGTTGCGCAGATAGTCGGCAGTGCTAGTCGTTTCAGGCGCCATAAGCCGACAGTAATGGGCGGTTCCCGTCGCGGCGAACAACGCTGACAGTTCATGTCGCCGAGCGCATTCTCGCGACGGCCGCCGACCCGCGGCACCCGGCCGCCCACCCGGCTCAGCCTTGGCGGCGAGGGGCTTCCTGCGGTTCGCGGTCGGGGGGCGGGTGGCGGCGTTCGCCCAGCGGTGACCGCAGCCGATACAGCGTGAATCCGGCCGCGAGCATGCCGAACAGCACGAGCATCCCCATGTCGAACACCCACCAGCCGCTGTAGTGCGTCCAGGTCACGGCGTCGGCCGCCAGCGAATCGACCCTGCGCAGGTTCGTGGTGGACGCCGTGGCCGCGAAGCCCCACTGGGCCGGGACGAACCAGCTGATCTGCTGCAGGCCCCACCTGCTCACCAGCTGCACCAGGCTCCCGTTGAACAGCGCCGCCGCCAGGATCACCGGCACTACCAGCGGCAGGACCTCGCGCGGCGCCTTGCCCAGCGACGACAACGCCAGGCCCAGGACCGCCGACACGATCGCGGTGACGGCCACGCCCACGTAGAGCTCGACCGTGGCGTTGTGCAGCAGGACGGCGCTGCGTCCCGGTCCCCCCTTGACCGCGATCACGATCGCGAACACGACGGCCGTCCAGAGGGCCGCGGCCAGGCCGTACACGGTGATCTTGGCGGTGAGGTACGCCGGTGCCGTCAGGCCGACCTCCTGCTCGCGCCGGAAGACGCGGTGTTCGCCCACCAGCGCGCGGATGGTCAGCGCCGTGCCGATGATCACCGCCGCGACGTTGAAGGCGGCCAGGAGCTCGATGGCCTCGTGCGGGTTGGTGCTGTCCGCGCCGGGCCTGGCCAGTCCCGAATCACCCGGAATCAGCAGCGTCAGCCCGGCCAGGACGAACGGCAGGACCGCCAGGAACGCGAAGTAGCTGCGGTCGCCGAGGAGCAGGCGAACCTCGCGCCGGGCCAGCAACCGGATCTGCCGAGCCCTGGGCGCCGCGGGCGGCGGCGGCCACGGTGCCGCGACTTCCGGCGCAGTGGTCGGCGCCGACGTGGGCGCTCGGGTGCGAAACGCGCGGTGGGCTCCCTCGGGATCGGCGCCGACCTGCGCGAGCACCCTGTTCCAGTCGGAGGTGCCCAGCGCGGATTCCACCTGCAGGGGCGTCCCCAGGTAAGCCACCTGGCCCGTGCCGGTCAGCACCAACACCTGGTCGCAGACGTTGACGTCGGTGAGCGACGTGAGCGCCGAGATCGCGACCACCACGGCGCAGCCGATATCGGCCTGGCGCCGCAGGACCGCCATGACGTGGCGCTGTTGCGCCGCGTCCAGTCCGGCGGTGGGCTCGTCCACCACGAGCAGGCTGGGCCGGGTGACGAGCTCGACGGCCAGGGCCGCGCACCGGCGCACCTCGGCGGGGAGTTTGCGGATTCGGGTGTCGCGGTGGGCTGTCAGCTCGAGCTCGTCGAGGACCTGGCTGACCACGCGGTCGCGCTGCTCGGGCAAGGTGTCCGGCGGCAGCCGCAGCTCGGCGGCGTATTCGAGGACCTGCGCGACGGTGAGCTGGCGGTGCAGGCGGTTGTCGCGCGGGACCACCCCGATTCGGGTCCGCATGACCTCCGGTTCGTCGTGCACATCGTGTCCATCCACCGTGACGCGCCCCGCGCTGGGCGTTCGGGCGCCGGCCAGCAGCGCCAGCAGCGCGGCATTACGCGCGGCCGACGGTCCGATGACCGCCGTCATGGTGCCGGGGCGGGCCGTGAACGAAATGCCGGACAGCGTCTCGTGCCCGTCGACGGTCAGGCCCAGCCGGTAGGCGGTCGCCCCGGTGGTGCGCGACGCGGTCTGCAGCGGCAGGCGATAGGTGGCGTCGGGTTGCTCGGTGCGGAACGAGGGGCGCTGGGCACGCAGCTTGCTGGTCACCATGCGCTCGATGAGGCTCGGGCCCTGCTGCCGCTCCGCTCCCAACGGGATCGGTGGCCGAGCCGGGGGTAGACACTTAAGCGAGCGC
>NZ_LZKY01000127.1:0-5331 GCF_001673055.1 Mycobacterium sp. 1245801.1 | reverse complement strand
GGCGGCGCGGGCCGGTGCGGTGGCCGCTGGCCCATCCGGCTGTGCTGCGCCGCCGCCGAACGGTGTTGCGCGGAGTTGCGTGGCGCCGGCACGGAGAACTCCGGCAGCGCAAGCTCGTCGGCGATGGCGTCGAGGTCGGCTCGCATCTCGATCGCGTCGGCGTAGCGGTCGGCGGGGCCGCGGGCCGTGGCGCGCTGGACGAATTCGTCGAACTGCCCGGGCACGCCGTCGATGACCGCACTCGGCGGCGGCACGTCGGTGTCCAGCCGCTGGTAGGCGAGCGACAACGCCGAGTCACCGGTGAACGGTGTGCGCCCGGTGAGCAGCTCGTAGGTCATGATTCCCGCGGAGTAGACGTCGCTGCGCGCCGTGGCGGTGCCGTCGCGCACCTGTTCGGGCGACAGATAGGCGGCGGTGCCCAAAATGACGCTGGCGGAGGTGATTCCGGCGGCGGCGACGGCTCGCACCAACCCGAAGTCGGCGATCTTGACCTCGCCGTCGTCGGAGATCAGCACGTTCTCGGGCTTGACGTCGCGATGCACCAGGCCGGCCCGGTGCGCGGCGGCCAGCCCGCCCAGCACCGGACGAAGCACCGCGGCGACGGCATAGGGCGGCATGGGTCCGCGTTCGCCCAGCAGTTCGCGCAGCGTGCCGCCCTCGATGAGCTCCATCACCAGAAACGGGTGCCGGGCGTCCAGGCCCTGGTCGTAGACCGCGACCAGCCCGGGGTCCTTCAGTCGGGCGACGGTCTGGGCCTCCCGCTGGAAGCGGGTCAGGAATTGCTCGTCGCCGGCGTAGCGAGAATCCATCACCTTCACCGCGACGGGGCGGTCCAGGCGGGTGTCCAGGCCGCGGTACACCGTCGACGTGCCGCCGCTGGCGATCCTGGACTGAACCAGGTAGCGGCCGTCCAGCAAGGCGTTCTCCAACGGATCGGCCGACCCGGATTGGGGACGGCGACCATGCGGGCCGACCCGGCCCGAGGCGGGGCCGGGCGATTGCGCTTGGGCCACGGGGCCATCGTAGGTGTGCGGCGGTGATTGGCCGGTAGAACACGGGTTCAAGGTGGCCATCTAGGCCTACACTTGCCGGGATGAGCAGTATTCCTGCCGGCGACGATGTGCTAGAGCCCGACGAGCCGATCTATGACCTCAAGCGGGTCGCCGAACTGATGGGGGTGCCGGTCACCAAGGTGCATCAGCAACTCCGGGAGGGCCACCTGGTTGCGGTTCGCCGCGACGAGGGTCTGGTGGTGCCGCAGGTGTTCTTCACCAAGTCCGGTGAGGTGGTCAAGAGCCTGCCGGGACTGCTGACCATCCTGCACGACGGCGGCTACCACGACACCGAGATCGTGCGCTGGTTGTTCACCCGGGATCCCTCGTTGACGGTCACCCGTGACGGCAGCCGCGACGCCCTCAACAACGCCCGTCCGGTCGACGCCCTGCACGCCCATCAGGCCCGGGAGGTCGTGCGCCGGGCGCAAGCGATGGCCTACTGAGCCCGTTCGCTCAATCGGCGGGGACGTCGGCCGCGACGCCGGCGGGCTCGGCCTGCCGCGCGGGGGCCCGATACAGGCTGTAGCCGGCGATCAGCGCGCAGACGGTGGCCAGCGAAAAGTGCAACCACGAGTACATGCCGTGCGAGCCATCGGGTTTGAAAATCACCATCACCCAGGTCGACACGCCGCCGATGAGTGCGACCGCCCGCCGCGACTGCGCCAGCGGGGCCACGATCGCCAGTGGCCACGAGTAGTACCAGGGCAGCGCGGCCGGCACGAACAGCACCACGATCAACATCGACCACGCGACGCCGGTCAGCGCGGCCCGGTCGTCGCGGCGAAACCGCCACCACAACAGCGGCAGCGAAATCGCGATGATCGCGATGCCGGCCAGCCGGGTGACGCGAAGGATCGGATAGAAGCTCACCGGGAAGAACCCGCCGCCGATCGCGTGGATCAGGTTGGCGGCCGCGGTGGGCACGGTCAACCAGTTGATGATCTTCACCGATCCGGCCAGCGCGGTCAGCCAGCCCAGGCCGACGCCCGCCACCGCCGACAGGACCGCGAACACCACCAAAAAGATCAGCAGCGACAACGCCGTGGCCGCGAAAAACGCTGGCACCGGCCGATATCCGCGCCGATCGCGCAGCTGACGCGCCCACACCCACACCAGAAAAGGCAGCGCGATGCCGGCGGTGGCTTTGACCGCGATCGCGACGGTGATCAGCGTGATGCCGGCAACGGGGCGGCCACCGAACGTCAACGCGATGCCGGCGGCCATCAGGCCCACCATCAGCATCTCGTTGTGCACCCCACCCATCAGATGGATGAGCACCAGGGGGTTGAGCACGCAGATCCACAGCGCCGTCGCACCGTCGGCGCCCAGCTGGTGCGCGATGCGGGGAGTCGCCCAGACCAGCAGCGCCAGGCCGGGCAGCATGCACAGTCGCAGCAACGCGGTGCCGGCCACCACGTTGTTGCCGACCACGATGGTGATGATCTTGGCCACCAGGATGAACACCGGGCCATAGGGTGCGGTGGTGATCGACCAGATGGGACTGACGTTGTCCAACAGGCTGTTTGGGTTGGCGACCGGGCCGACGGCGTACGGGTCCAGTCCGTCGCGCAGCAACGCCCCCTGCGCCAGGTAGGAATAGGTGTCCCGGCTGAAGACGGGCACCGACACCAGCAGCGGCGCCAGCCAGAACGCGGTGGTGGCCTTCATGACGAACTCGGTCGCCTCGCCGGCCAACACCCGACGACCCAGGGCGAGCCACGCGATCAGCATCAGACCGACACCGGTCCACAACACGATCGACGACAGCACCAGGCCGTGCCCAAAACGCAACCAGGACATGTGCATCGACTCGAGCAGCGGGTCGTGCTGGCGGGTGCTGCCCGCGCCCAGGCCGCCCAGCGTGATCAGCACCGAGCCGAGCATGCCCAGTTTCGCCGGGCGGGAGTCGCCGGCGGCGAAGAAGGCCTTCAGCCGTGAAACCCATTCACCGCGTGCCGGTTTGGCCGCCGGTGAGTCGGCTGCCGGGCTATCGATTGGCGTCGTCATCGGTCAGGCGGACCGGTTCGTGGCCAGCTTGGCCAGTTCGGACAGACCCGCTTTGGCCGCGGTGTTGATGGGTGCGGCCGCCAGGGTGGCCAGTGCCCGCTGGGTCAGCGTGGCGATCCGCTGTTCGGCCGCGGCCAGCGCCCCCACCGACTCGATGACGTCGCGCAGCTGATCCACCTGCGCATCGGTCAGCCGGGCCCCGATTGAAGTGCGTAACAGGTTGGCCGCCAACGGGTCTGACTTCTCCGCCAGCTCCACCGCCTCGGCCAGCAGCACGGTGCGCTTGCCCGATCGCAGATCGTCCCCGGACGGCTTGCCGGTCACCGCGGGGTCACCGAACACGCCCAGCACGTCGTCGCGCAGCTGGAACGCCACCCCCAGGTCTGTGCCGAACTGGCTGAAGACGTCGTGGACGTCGGGCCGGTCGGCGGCGGCGGCCGCCCCGAGTTGCAGCGGCCGGGACACGGTGTAGCAGGCGGTTTTGAAGGTGTCGACGTTCATCGCCGAGGCGATCGAGGCGGCCGCGCTGGCCTCGGCGACGATGTCGAGGTACTGCCCGCCGAGCACCTCGGTGCGAATGTTCGCCCACACCCGCCGCACCCGGCGCGCCGCCTGCGGCGTCAACTCCACCCCGAACACGATGTCGTCGGCCCAGGCCAGCGCGAGATCGCCGAGCAGGATGGCCGCCGACATCCCGAATTGCTCGGGCGAGCCCTGCCAGTGCCGCTCGCGATGCAGCGCCGCGAACTGGACGTGGGTGGTCGGCCGGCCGCGCCGGGTGGAGGAGTCGTCGATCACGTCGTCGTGCACCAGCGCGCAGGCGTGCAGCAGCTCGAGTGCGGAAAACAGCAGCAGCGCTTGCTCATCGGGCGCTTCGGTGGTCACCGCGCGCCAGCCCCAATAGGCGAAGGCGGGCCGCAGCCGCTTGCCTCCGCTCAGCACGAAGTCTTCCAGCGCGGCGATCAGACCGCTGTAGTCGTCTCCGATGTACGCGGTCTCGGTGCGCCGGTCGTGCATGTACCGCCGCAACTGGTCGGTGATGGCGCCGGTCAACTCGACGGTTGCCGCTGCTGCTGTGGCTCCTAGGCTCAGCGCGGCGCCCCTTTCTGCTCGGCTGGCTGGGTGTTCCAGGCCCGACCAGTGTATTCGCCGCGGCGCCCGGGTCGCCTTCCCCACGGTTTCCCCACGGCGCGGGCGGGCGGACCCAGTTGCTTCGCATGGCTCACGAACCCGCCCCTATGCTGGCGGGTGCGCTGGGGGCCGCGAATGCTGCGCGGCCGCAAGACGCCCCGGGCCAATAGTCGTCAGATGGAGAGAAGCCGCGTGACCCTCAACACCATTGCGCTCGAGCTGGTGCCGCCGAACGCCGACGAAGGTCGGGAGCGGGCGCTGGAAGAGGCGCACAAAGTGGTGCGGAATTCGGCCGAGGCGGGCCTGGGCGGCCGGATCCGGCACGTGATGATTCCGGGGATCATCGCCGAGGACGACGACCGCCCCATCCAGATGAAGCCCAAGCTGGACGTGCTCGACTTCTGGTCGATCGTCAAGCCGGAACTGCCCGGGATCACCGGCCTGTGCACGCAGGTCACCGCCTTCATGGACGAGGCGTCGCTGCGCGCGCGGCTGACCGAACTGACCTCGGCGGGCATGGAGGGCGTGGTGTTCGTCGGGGTGCCGCGCACCATGAACGACGGCGAGGGCTCCGGCGTCGCCCCCACCGACGCCCTGTCGATCTACCGCGAGCTGGTGACCAACCGCGGCGTGATCCTCATCCCCACCCGGGACGGCGAACAGGGCCGGTTCAACTTCAAGTGCGACCAGGGCGCCACCTACGGTATGACGCAGCTGCTGTACTCCGACGCGATCGTGGGCTTCCTGAGCGAGTTCGCCAGGCAAACCGACCACCGGCCGGAGATCCTGCTGTCATTCGGCTTCGTGCCGAAGATGGAGAGCCGGGTCGGGCTGATCAACTGGCTCATCCAGGACCCGGGCAACCCGGCGGTGGCCGCCGAGCAGGAGTTCGTCAGGAAGCTGGCCGCCGGCGAACCGGCGCAGAAGCGCCAGCAGATGCTCGACCTGTACAAGCGGGTCATCGACGGGGTTGCCGAGCTGGGCTTCCCGTTGAGCATCCACCTCGAGGCGACCTACGGAAATTCCGGGCCGGCCTTCCAGACGTTCGCGGAGATGCTCGCCTACTGGTCACCGGGCCGGCAGGGGTAGCTAGCTGGGCGGCGGCTGGTCGCGCGGCGCCGTCAACCGCGGTGACCGG
>NZ_LZKY01000126.1:0-53186 GCF_001673055.1 Mycobacterium sp. 1245801.1 | reverse complement strand
GTGGAGATCGTGGCCGAGATCGACCGCGACGAGTTGTGCGGGATGACCGGGGCGCGGTCGGTGCCGGCGTTGGTGGCTTGGAAGACGGGGTGTTCGTCGGCAAATGCGCGCACGATCGCCACGATTGCGAGCCGGCTTGAGGAGTTTCCGCGCTGCGCTCAGGGCATGCGGGAGGGCCGGCTGTCGCTGGACCAGGTTGGGGTGATCGCGGCGCGGGCTGGCGAGGGTTCTGATGAGCATTACGCCGAGCTTGCCGCGGTGGCGACGGTGAACCAGTTGCGTACCGCGGTCAAGCTGGAACCGCGTCCCGAACCCGAGCCGCAGCGCGAGCCCGAACGCTCGATCACCACGACCAGCACCGAGCAGGGCAGCTGTTACCGGATCACGCTTCCGCACCCCGATGCGGCGAAGTTCGACGCGGCGGTGGCGTCGCATCGTGAGGCGCTGATCGCCGAGTGGAAGCACGATCAGGCCACCGGCGCGGGTGATCAGCGGCCGCCGTTGCCGGGCACTGTCGAGGCGTTCATGCGCCTGGTGCAGACCGGCTGGGATGTCGAGGCGGCGCGACGCCCGCACGGGCAGCACACCACCGTGGTGGTGCACCTCGACATGGACAAGCGCGCCGCGGCACTGCATCTGGGTCCGTTGCTCTCCGATGCCGACCGCCGCTACCTGACCTGTGATGCCACGTGTGAAGTGTGGTTCGAACGCCGCGGCGAGGTCATCGGTGCCGGAAGGGCGACGCGGGTGATCAACCGGCGGCTGCGCCGCGCGCTGGAGCATCGCGACCGCACCTGCGTGGTGCCGGGTTGTGGTGCCACCCGCGGTCTGCACGCCCATCACCTGCGGCACTGGGAAGACGGCGGCCCCACCGAGTTGGCCAACCTGGTCCTGGTCTGCCCCTCCCATCACCGGTCACATCATCGGGGTGTCATCACCATCAGCGGACCCGCACACGCACTCGTGGTCCGCGACGACGAAGGCCGAGTGCTCAGCGCGGGATCGCTGGCGCGCCCACCCACGGGGCCCCCACCTGCGGTGGCGCCGTGTCCGGGACCGATCGGCGAACGCGCCGACTGGTGGTGGTACACACCCTTCCAACCCCACCCACCACCAAACAACTAGGGACGACGGGTCCTTACCGGCAACGCATCGGTGCTCTAAAACGCTGGGGCGCAGAGGTATTCGTTCGCGCCTGGACCGCCTACCCCGCCGTGGACATGGGCGCTAGCTCGCCGCGCGCTGCGCCGCGACGAACAGATTGCCGGGCACGTAGTCGCGAACCTCCTCGGGCGCCGCACGCCCATAGCCGGCCATCAATTCGTCGGCCGGGGTGACCGTCACCTCCCAGCCGTGGCGGCCGAACCATTCGCCGACGTCCTCGCGCTCCTCGAAATACCAGAGCTCGTCGGTGCGGGGTATCTCACGATCCGGATCCACGCCGGCCATCAGCCCGCGGATCCGATCCATCCGCTCGCGGCGCTTGGCGCGGGCCTGCGGGTCGAGGAACTTCGGACCCAGGGCCTCCACGGCCACCCGGCTGCCCGGCGCGGTCAGCCCCTGGATGCGTTCGAACAGCAGCTCTTGGGCGGCCGCCGGCAGATACGGCATCAATCCCTCGGCCGACCAGACGCTGGGCGCGTCGGCGTCAAAACCCGCCTGCCGCAACGCGGCCGGCCAATCCTGGCGCAGGTCCACCGGCACCGCGACGCGATTACAGGCGGGCTGCGCCCCATGTTCGGCCAACGTGGCCGCCTTGAAGTCCAGCACCTTGGTCTGGTCGAGCTCGTAGACCGTCGTGCCCGCAGGCCACGCCAACCGCCAGGACCGCGCGTCCAGGCCGGCCGCCAGGATCACCGCCTGGCGAATGCCTGCGCCGGTCGCTTCGCGGAAGAAACTGTCGAAAAACGCTGTGCGCGAGGCCATATAGCCGACCATCGACTGCATCTGCAGCGGCAACGTCGGCTCGGCCTCGATGACCTCGGCCGGCAACTGCGCCGCGGAATGCCAGTTCCACACGCCGTCCCCGGCGGCGTCCAGGAAAACCTGCGCGAATGGGTCCGTGATCAACGGGTTTTCGTTACGGGTCTCCGCCGCGCGGGCCGAGGCCACCCCCAGCGCGGTCGCCCCCACGCTTTCGGTGATCTCCCAGCTGTCGTTGTCGGTCCTGGGCACAGTCAGTTTCCTCTCGTCCGATGCGCAGACACGAACAGCGTCTGTGGTGTGGCGTCGTCGATGTCTTGTGGTGGCCTGCGGTCGTACCCGGCCATCAGCTCGGGGGCCGGGGTGACCGTCACGTCCCAGCCGTGCCGACCTAACCAGTCGGCCACGTCTTCGCGTTCCTCGAAGTACCACAGGTCTTGCACGTCGGGAATGTCGCGGTCGGGCTCCAGTTCGGCCATCAGGTCGCGCACCCGCTGCATGGTCTGGCGCTGCCTGTCGCGGGCGCCCTCGTCGAGGAAGTCGGGGCCTGGCGCCTCCACGGCGATCCGGCTGCCTTGCGTGCCGAGCGCCTGTACCCGCTCGAACAACAACTCCTGGGCGGTCGCCGGCAGAAACGGCAACAGCCCCTCGGCCGACCACACGCTGGGCGCGTGCGCGTCAAATCCCGCGCCCTGCAAGGCGGACGGCCAGTCGTGGCGCAGGTCGACGGGAACGCTGACCAGCTCGCAGGTCGGCTCGGCGCCCTTGTCGCGCAGCGTCGCGGACTTGAACTCCAGCACCCGCGGCTGGTCCAACTCGTACACCGTGGTGCCGTCCGGCCAGGGCAACCGCCACGCCCGCGAGTCCAGCCCGGCCGCCAGGATCACCACCTGCCGCACGCCCGCGCCGGTCGCGTCGAGGAAGAACTTGTCGAAGAACGCCGTCCGCGCGGCCATGTAGTCGACCATCCCCTGCATCCGCGGCTTGAGGTCCGGATCGATCTCGGCGACCTGGGCGGGCAGGTTGGGGGCCGCGAACCAGTCCCACACGCCCGCTCCCGCGGCCTGCAGGAACACCCGCGCGAACGGATCGCTGATCAGCGGGTTCTCGCTCTCGGTCTCCGCGGCCCGGGCCGCCGCCACGCCCAGCGCCGTGGCGCCCACGCTCTCGGTGATCTCCCAGCTGTCGTCGTCCGTCCTGGCCACGCCGCCACCCGCCCCCAATTCGCTAACACGCCTACCTACCCGACCCTACGCGCGCCGGATGAGTGGAAGCTGTCAACGAACCGGGTATTGCGTTAACTTGTCGGCGGGCCACTGCGCGGGCCGAAAGCAAGGCTCAGCGGTGCCGAGCGAAGCCGAAGGATCCTTCATACATGCGAGTTGACGGGCGCGACATCATCGTCTCCGGCAACCTGCTGCAGCCGTTGACCCGGCGGACCAACGACATCCTGCGGCTGATCCTGGCGTTGCTCTTCCTGGCGCTGGTGATCACGGGCTCGGTGATCACCCGCCCGCAGTGGATCGCGCTGGAGAGATCCGTGTCGCAGATCGTCGGCGTCTTGTCGCCGACCCAATCCGACGTGGCGTACCTGATCTACGGCCTTGCGATCGTGGCGTTGCCGTTCATGATCCTCATCGGCCTGATCGTCGCCGGGCAGTGGAAACTGCTGGGCGCCTACGCCACCGCGGGGCTGAGCGCGATCGTGTTGTTGTCGATCAGCGGCACCGGCCTCGCCGCGCCGCGGTGGCACTTCGACGCCCTCGACCGGCTGACCACGCTGCCGGCGCAGTTCCTCGACGACCCGCGGTGGATCGGGATGCTGGCGGCCGTGCTGACGGTGTCGGGGCCCTGGCTGCCGGCGCGCTGGCGGCACTGGTGGTGGGCCCTGCTGCTGGCCTTCGTTCCGATCCATCTGGTGGTCAGCGCCATCGTCCCGGCGCGCTCGTTGGTGGGCCTGGCGGTCGGGTGGGTGGTGGGCGCGCTGGTGGTGCTCGTCGTCGGCACGCCCGCGCTCGAGGTGCCGTTGGACGCGGCGGTGCGCGCCCTGGCCAAGGCGGGCTTCACCGTCACGCGGCTCACCGTGGTCCGGCCGGCCGGCCGTGGCCCGCTGATCCTTTCGGCGGAGGGCGAACATCTCGGTGACACGGCGCTGATCGAGTTGTACGGCCCGCATCAACGCAGCGGCGGAGCGCTGCGCCAGCTCTGGGGAAAGCTGAAGCTGCGCGACGCCGAAACCGCGCCCCTGGTGACCTCCATGCGCCGCGCCGTCGAACACCGCGCGCTGATGGCGATCGCCATCGGCAACACGGGTCTGGCCAACACGGCGACGGTCGCGGTCGCGCCGCTGGACCGCGGCTGGATGCTTTACTCGCACCGGCGCCCGCTCGGCACCCCCATCGACGAATGCGCGACGACGACTCCCGTTGCCCGGCCGTGGGAATCGCTGAAAGTCCTCAACGACCGCCAGATCGCCCACGGTGACCTGCGCAGCCACCACATCACCGTGGAGGACGACACCGTGATGTTCGGTGGGTTCGGCAGTGCCGAATACGGGGCCACCGAGGCCCAACTGCAATCCGACATCGCGCAGCTACTGGTGACGACATCCGCGCTGTACGAGCCGAAGTCCGCGGTGCGCGCGGCGATCGAGGTGTTCGGCAAGGACACCATCCTGTCCGCTTCGCGCAGGCTCACGAAAGTCGCTGTGCCGCGGTTTATTCGGCGGTCCATACCAAACTCTGGAACCGTCATCTCCGGCGCACGGGCCGAGGTCAAGCGCCAAACCGGCGCCGACCAGATCAAGCCTGCGACCATCACCAGGTTCACCCGCAGCCAGATCGTGCAGCTGGTGCTCTTCGGCGCGCTGGTCTACGTCGCCTACCCGTTCATCAGCACGGCACCGACGTTCTTCTCCCAACTGCGGACGGCGAACTGGTCGTGGGCGCTGCTGGGGCTGCTGGTGTCGGCGCTCACGTATGTCGGTGCGGCAGCCGCGTTATGGGCCTGCGCCGACGGCATGGTGAACTTCTGGACGCTGTCAATCGCGCAGGTGGCCAACACCTTTGCCGCCACCACCACCCCGGCGGGCGTCGGCGGTCTGGCGCTGAGCACGCGGTTCCTGCAAAAGAGCGGCTTGTCGGCGATGCGGGCCACCGCGGCGGTGGCGCTGCAGCAGTCGGTACAGGTGATCGCCCACCTGGCGCTGCTGGTGCTGTTCAGCGCCGCCGCCGGGGCCTCGATGAACCTGCGGCATTTCGTGCCGAGCGCGACACTGCTGTACCTGATCGCCGGGATCGCGCTGGGCATCGTCGGTGCGTTCCTGTTCGTGCCCACGCTGCGCAAGTGGCTGGCGACCGAGGTGCGACCGAAGCTGAACGAGGTGGTGACCGATCTGGTCAAGCTGGCCCGCGAACCGCGGCGGCTGGCCCTGATCCTGCTGGGTTGTGCGGGCACCACCCTCGGCGCGGCGCTGGCGCTGTGGGCCAGCATCGAAGCCTTCGGTGGCGGAACGACTTTCGTCGCCGTCACGGTGGTCACCATGGTCGGCGGCACGTTGGCCTCTGCCGCTCCCACGCCCGGCGGTGTCGGGGCCGTCGAGGCGGCGCTGATCGGTGGCCTGGCCGCGTTCGGGGTGCCGGCGGCGGTCGGCGTGCCCTCGGTCCTGCTGTACCGGGTGCTGACCTGCTGGCTGCCGGTCTTCGTCGGCTGGCCGGTGATGCGGTGGCTGACCAAAAACGAGATGGTCTGAGGACCTAGTTCTCGGATTCGGCCTGTGCGACCACGAGAACCGTTGAGGTGCGCACGCTTCGGCCGACGGTGGTGGTCAAATACGCCAGGTAGAAGTCCTCGGGCACCGACGGTGCGACCGAGATGGAAACGGTGACGCTGGCCGACCCGTCGGCGCGGAATTGACCCGATGCCGGCCGCACGCCGATCCCGACATCGGAGGAGGTGCCCGCGACGGTGTAACCGTCGGCGGTGTCGGTCATGCGTTGCGCATCAAGGGTGACGGTGCCCGTGCTCCCGGGCGCGATCGTGACGACGGGTTGAGCAACGTTGACGGCCACCGCCGAGCTGCCGGCCCCGAACGACGGCGGCGCATCGGATTGCGCTGTGCCCCAATGCTTGTCGGGATAGGCGGCCAGCGAGTACGCCAGTGTGCCGCCGGTGCGGATGATCGACTCGGGCAGCGACGTGTGGTCGGTGGCCTGCCCGTCGACCCTCAGGCCGCTGATGTATTTGAGGTGGTGCGGTCCCGAGGCGCCCGGCGCGAAGATCCGGATGAATTTGTTTGCCGGCAGCGCGATTTCGACACGGTCGAACAACGGCGCGCCGACGGTGAGGATCGGCGTTCCCGGGGTGGCCGGGTACAGCCCCAGCGCCGCCCACACGTACCAGCTGGCCAACGCGCCCAGGTCGTCGTTGCCCGGCTCACCGTCGGCGGTCGGGGCGAACAGCCCGCGCACCCGGTCCACGGCGTGCTGGGTCTTCCATGGTTGACCGATGTAGTTGTACAGCCACGGCACACCGAAACTCGGTTCGTTGCCGGCCCACAGGTAGGGCTGGTTGGGACCGACATTGAGCTTGTCGGTGAAGCGGTCGAGCCGGTCGGCCACGGCGGCGCGGCCGCCGAGCGCGGTCACCAGTCCCGCCACGTTGTGGGGGACCGACCAGACGTACTGTTCGGCATTGCCCTCGTCGTAGCCGACCTGGCCGAAGTTCTCCGGGGCCACCACGAACCCGGGACCGGGGCGGAAGAAGCCGGTCCAGCTGCGCGGCAAGACGTATCGCGTGGTGGGGTTGAACAGGTTCTGCCAATACTGCGCCCGGTTCGCGAATTCGGTGGCGGTCGCGGCGTCACCCAGCGAGTCGGCGAATCGGGAGATCGCGAAGTCGTCGATCGACCACTCGAGGGTGATCGACGCGTCGGCGATCCAGCCGTTGCGGCCGAACTCCAACGTGAACGGCGCATAGCCGAACCGCAGGTAGGTGCCGATGCCGCGACGCTCGACGTAACCGGCCAGGCCCACGCCGCCTTTGGTCGCCCCGTCCACCATGTAGCGCAACGCCTTTTGCGTGTCGAAGTCATTGGCGCCGAACGCATTCCAATTCACGATCAGCGGGGTCACGCTGTCCCCGCTCATCTCCCCGGTCGCGGCGTTGGCGAACGCCCAGCGCGGCAGCGCTCCACTCTGCTCGGCGTCGTTCACCAACGATTGGGCCATGTCGCTGGCCCGCTCCGGAAACAGCAACGCCTGCAGCGCCGCCAGGCACCGGTAGGTGTCCCAGTCGGAGAAGTTGGCGTACTGCGTGTGCCCGGCGGCGACCGTGTGGATGGAGCCGTCGAACCCGACGTAGCGTCCGTCGGCGTCGTTGAACATGTTGGGGTGCAACAGGGATCGATACAGGGAGGTGTAGAAGGTGCTCAGGTCGTCGACGTTGCGGCCGGCCACCGAGACGCGGGACAGCGCGGCGTTCCAGTCGCGGGACGCGGCGCCGCGAACGTCGTCGAAGCCGGCCGAGCCCTCGGCCGCCAGGTTCGCCCGGGCCCCCTCGATCCCGACGTAGGAGACCGCGGTGCGCACCTCGAGCGTCGAGCCGGCCGGGAATTCGACGTATCCGCCGGCATACGGCGCGTTGGCGCTGCGGGCGCCGGGGTAGACGGCGGTGCCGTCCCAGGACCCGTAGCCGGTGAAGGGCTGGCTGAACTTCATCGCGAAGTACACCGTGTAGGCGTTCGGTTTGTCGCAGAATCCCCCGCTGGTGGCCCAACCGGTGATCGTGGTGTTGTCCTCCCCGATCTGGATGGTCGCGCGCGAGTTGCCCGCCAACGACGAGCCGGAGCGCACCTGCAGCAGCGCGGGCCGGCCGTTGCGCGGATAACTGAAACGGCCGACGCCCGTGTGCGCGGTGGCGGTGAGTTCCGCCTTCACGCCGGTGCCGGGGAACCGCACCGCGTAATAACCGGGGACGCCCTGCTCGCTGTCGTCGTGGGCGATGCCTTCGGTGGCATTCCAGGGTTGCCGACCGATCCCGCCGGTGACCGGCAGCATCGAGATGTCGCCGAACGCAGCGCATCCCACCGACGCGTGGGTCATGCTGAAGCCAGTGGCGCGCGGGTTGTCGTAGTTGTAGCCAGCGTAGTTGCCGACGGTGTCCGGCGAGTACTGCACCATCCCGAAGGGCACCGTGGCACCGGGGAAATTGTTGATCTCCCCGACCGTCTCGCCGCCCGTCCCGGTGCCGATGAGCGTGGCGACGTGGTCGACCGGATTCGCCACGAACACCGGCGGACCGTCGTATCCCCTGGGTGGGGCCGCCGCGATGAAGACCATGAAGACAGCCGACGCCGCGATGACCGCAATGAGGGCCCGCCGCGACCGCATACCTGTCTAATACTCCGCTAACGAACCGAAAACGCCGTATTCGTGGGGCGTTTCGGCCGGCGAATTGGACAACTATTGGGGCCGCACCGAGTCGCGGGCAAAAACTCCAAAAGATACCGGCAAACCGTCGAGGTTTTTCCGTTACTGTCATGCCCAGCACGGCTGGCGCTGGTACCGGCCCAATTTTCGGGAGATTGGATCGATGAAACATTTGACGCTAGCAACCATTTCCGTGGCGCTCAGTCTGGCGCTCGTCGGTTGCGGCCACGACCACAAATCCGGCGATAAAGCGTCGACTTCCACTTCGACGACGACGTCGTCTGCCACGTCGACGTCGTCGCAGACCGGCGCGCCACCCGCGGCGAAGGCCAAGTACACCATCGCCGACTACGTCAAGGACAACAACATCGCCGAGACACCCGTGCACCACGGCGACCCCGGCCCGAACGTCGACCTGCCGGTGCCCGCGGGCTGGCAGCTCAACCAGAACTCCGGCACCTCGTATGGCGGCATCGTGCAGAGCCAGCCCGCCAATCCCGCCGATCCGCCGACCGTCTCGGCGCTGTACTCCAAGCTGAGCGGCAATGTCGATCCCGCGAAGCTCATCCAATTCGCTCCGGGCGAGGTGCAGAATCTGCCCGGATACCAGGGCACCGGCAACGGCTCGGCGTCCACGCTCGGCGGCTTCCAGGCCTGGCAGGTGGGCGGCACGTACCAGCGGGGCGGCCAGACCCGGGTCATCGCGCAGAAAACCGTGGTGATCCCCAGCCAGGGCGCGGTCTACGTGCTGCAGCTCAACGCCGACGGGCTGGAAAGCGACCAGGGCCCGCTGATGGACGCCACCAACATCATCGACGACCAGACCACCATCACGGGCTGAATGGCGGGCCGCGGGGCGCGGTTGCCTCTACGGTGAACGCATGACAGAGCAGTCGTATGCGGTGGACGCCGGTCATCCACCGTCGGCGCTGATGCGTCTGGTCAATCCGGTGATGGGGTTCTTGCTGCGCAGCCCGCTGGCCGGGCTGGCCCGCAAGCAGTTCATGGTGCTGAGTTTCACCGGGCGAAAGACGGGACGCGCTTATTCAATTCCGTTGAGCGCCCATGTGATTGACGGCGAGCTGTACGCGCTGACCGGAAATCCGTGGAAGCAGAACTTCCGCGACGGCGGACCGGTCCAGGTCGTTTACGACGGCAAGACGACGGCGATGCGCGGCGAGCTCATCCGCGACCGGGCCGTCGTCTCCGACCTGCTGGTGCGCTGCGCCGAGTCCTACGGGGTCCAGCGCGCGCAGCGCATGATCGGGTTGAAGTTTCGCGACCAGCGCATCCCGACCCGCGACGAGTTCGCCGAGGCGGTCGACCGGCTGCATCTGGGTGCGGTGCGGCTGAGTCCGGCGCCCTAGCACCGCACCCGCTCAGGTGGTGTCGCCGCTCTCGGGCGCGCGCAGGTGGGCGCCCCGCAGGCGCTGGTCGAATCGCGAGCGCGCGGTGATGACCTCTTTGCCCAGCGCCGAGAAGTCCTCGGCGATCCGTTGGGCGAGCAGTCCGAGCTTGGTGTTTCCCGACTGGGACAGCGTTTTGAGCATGTTGAACGCGGCGTCTTCGTCGATGCCGTAGATCAGCATCAGCATGCCCTTGGTCCGCTCGATCACGCCGCGGCGCCCGGCGATTTCGGCGACCTTCGCGCTGATGGATTCCTCGCGGCTGCGCGCGGGCGTCGGCGTGACTTCGATGTAGAAGCCGTGCGTCCCGACGACGTTGCCGTCGTCATCGCAGAATTGGTCGCCCACCACCAGGACGTGATGGATCATGCCGCCGGTGTCCACGATGCGATGCCGTGTGCTGAATGCCTGACGACGCCTGATCATGTCGTTGATGCCGTCGGTCACCTGAGGACGATCGGCCGGATGCTTGTGCGACAGCACCAGTTCCGTGGTGGGTGTCACCGTGCCGGGTTGGTACCCGTGCATGCGCTGGACCTGGTCGGACCATACCCAGCGGTGGCCTTCGAAGTAGAAGCGGAACCAGCCCACGGATTGTGGGGTGGCGCCGGCCAGCCCCCGCTCGATCGCTGCGGCTTGGCTGTCTAGATTCCAAGCCACGGCTGACGTTTCGCGTAGTGGGCGGCAGAATTTGGTAGCGATCGCAGCTGGATCGCTACCGCCCGGGCGGGAAAACCGGTACTGCACATGCAGGAGTGGGATACCCCCATGGGGGTTAGGTTACATTTTCTGACCACTGGTCATGCCCGGAATCTCAAAATTGCCGGGCGAGTAAGTTTGGCGTTCAGATCCGGCGCCGCAGGCGTTCGACGAGGGCGACCAGCTTCGCGTGGTGCGACCCGGCCCAATAGATGCGGCCGCATTGCGTGCACCGGCTGAAGTCGTCGTAGTGCTCGCGGGTCAGCGGCTCCAGCTCATCGATCACGTCCTCCTTGGCGACCGGAGCCAACATGCCGTTGCAGCGCACACACCGGCTCAGCGGCGCCAGCCGTCGCTCCAAATCGAGCCGGCGGAGCACGGCGACCGCCTGCTCCTCCGGATCGTCCGAGCGAACAAACAGGCCATGGGTGACGGCGCGGCGCTTCAACAGGCCGCGGTCGCGGGTCAGCAGGATGCGCCGCTGCGCGCCGCTGATCTCGGCCAGGGTCTGGTCATCGGCGTCGTTCGACCACCACACGTCGAACCCGAACAGCCGCAGCAACCACGCGAGCCGGCCGAGGTTGACGTCGACGACGAAGCGCGGGTCGCGCAACGGCACGGG
This sequence comes from Mycobacterium sp. 1245801.1, assembly GCF_001673055.1. Classification (NCBI taxonomy): domain Bacteria; kingdom Bacillati; phylum Actinomycetota; class Actinomycetes; order Mycobacteriales; family Mycobacteriaceae; genus Mycobacterium; species Mycobacterium sp. 1245801.1. The sequence continues at coordinate 42,108 of NZ_LZKY01000126.1, read as the reverse complement.
CCGAAGCCTGCCGGTCGGGCCGATGTCGAGCGCCTCGAACACCGGATAGGCGGCGACGCGGTCCCCGGAGACCGGGCGGTAATCGAACCCCCGGGCCGCATCGTTCACCAGGATGAGGTCGACCTCGGTGTGCGGAATTCCCATCGCCTCCAACACATCTTTGACGCTCTGGTGGGGTTTGAAGGGCCGGCGCACGGTGTGCCCGCGCAACGGCGCCGCGACGAAGTCATTGAGTTCGGCGTATGCCCGAACTTCGATGTAGCCGGTCGGCTCGCTCACGCCGGTCCCGCGCCCGCGGCCGCGCGGGTTCGGGTGACGACGGGCTGCTCGAACCCGGCGTCGGCCACGGCCCGTTGCACCGCCTCGCCGACCGCATTCGCGCGCTCGTGCGGCACCAGCGCGATCACACAGCCGCCGAAGCCGCCGCCGGTCATCCGCGCGCCCAGCGCGCCCGCGCGCACCGCGGTCTCAGCGATCAGGTCGATGCGTTCGGTGGTGATGCCGAAGTCGTCACGCATGGAGGCGTGCGAGGCGGTGAAGATCCTCCCGGCTTCGGAATAGTCCGAATTACGCAGCGCCGCAACGCAATCGATGACCCTCTGGTTTTCGGTCAGCACGTGTCGGGCGCGCCGGGCGTCGGCGGGATCGCGCACGGCCGTCAGGTCGACGGGCCCACGATCGGCGGCCTCACGCAGCGAGGACGCCGACAGTTCGGCCGCCGCCCGCTCGCACGACGCGCGCCGCGCCGCGTAGTCGCCGCCGGCGTGGCTGTGGCGCTGCCGCGAGTCGATCAGCAACAGCGTGACACCCGCGGCGGCCGGGTCGAAAACCACCGGCGTGACGGTGAGGTCGGCGAAGTCGATCAGCACCGCCGTCGCGTCGCGGCCGCAGAGCGCGGCCAGCTGATCGAGCAAACCCGTTGGCGCCCCGACGTATTCGTTTTCGGCGCGCTGGGCCAGCCGGGCCTGTTCCTTGGGGTCGATGCGGACACCCGCGGCCGTGGTGATCGCGCCCAGCGCCGCGCATTCCAGCGCCGCCGACGACGACAGACCCGAGCCCATGTGCAGGTCGCTGGTGATCGACATGGCGCCGCCCGGCACCGGGTGGCCGCCCTGGCGCAGCGCCCAGATCACCCCGGCCACGTAGGCCGCCCAGCCGGCCACCTCGCCGGGAACGGTGCCGATCCGAACGCGCACCGGGGCATCGGCGCGGTCGCTGACGACGGTGATCGCGTCGTCGTCGGTGGGCGTGAACGTCGCCACGGTGCGCTGCGGTAGCGCGATGGGCAGCGCGAAACCCAGGTTGTAGTCGGTGTGTTCGCCGATCAGGTTGATCCGCCCCGGGGCGGCGTAGCGGATCGGCGTGGTCATTGCGCGAGGCCCCGCAACAGCTGGGCCACGCTTTCCGGCGTGACGTCACCGATGAAGGCATCCATCGCCGATTCGGAGGCCGCCAGGTACTTGAGCTTGGTGGCGCTGCGCCGGATGGACATCAATTCGACGTGGAAGTAACCCTCGGCCTGGGCGGCGGTGTCGGCGTACTGATGCAGCGCCGAAATGTAGGGCAGCGGCGCGGAATACAGCCGGTCGAAGCGCCTGAGCACGTCGAGGTACACGTCGACGAATGCGCAGGATTCGTCCTCGCCGAGTTCGGTCAGGTTGCGCACGAACCGGTTCGGGTAGATGTGCACCTCCACCGGCCAGCGCGCCGCGAACGGCACGAACGCGGTGAACAACTCGTTGCGCGCGATGACGCGGCTGCCGGCCTCGACCTCGCGGGCCAGCAGGTCGGCGAACAGGTTGCCGCCGTGGCGTTCTCGATGCAGACGGGCCTGCTCCAGCATGGCGGCGGTGCGCGGCGTCAGATAGGGGTAGCCGTAGATCTGACCGTGCGGGTGGGTCAACGTCACCCCGATTTCCTCGCCGCGGTTCTCGAAGCAGAACACCTGCTCGATGCCCGGCCTGGCCATCAGGTCGGCGGTGCGATGCCGCCACGCCTCGACGACCAGCCGTGCGTGCGCCGGCTCGAGCTGGGCGACGGATCCGGTGTGGTCGGCCGAAAAGCAGATCACTTCGCAGCGGCCGTGCCCAGGCGCGGCCGCAAAGCCGTCGTCGGCGGGCACGGGCGGCGAGACCGGCGACGACGGCAGCGCGCCGGACAGGCTGGGGAAGCGGTTCTCGAAGACGACGACGTCGTAATCGGGCGCGGGCACCTCACTGGTCAGCCCGGTCGGGCCCGGGCACAGCGGGCACGCCTCGGGTGGCGGCTTGTAGGTGCGGTCCTGGCGCAGCGCCGCGATGATCACCCACTGCCCGGTGGACCGGTCGAACCGCAGCTGCGACTGCGCGGAGGGCTCAGCGGCACGCGACGGCAGCGGCCGGCGATCTTCGACCGGCGCCGGGTGATGCCCCGGCAGCGCGAAGAACAGCAGCTCACGACCGTCAGCCAGCTGCGCGCGCGTCGGCTCGGTCACGATGTCGAAGACTACTTTGGTCGCCGTGGCGCGGTTCGGGTAACCATGGGGGGTAAGCGCACGAGAGGGGTCATCGGAATAACTGTTCTTTACGAACGCGCCCGCAATTGGGTGATCGGCTCCGATCCTGGCTTGCTTCGGTTGCGCATGGCGACCCGGACGACGGCCGCGCTCGGCCTCTCCCTGCTGGCGCTCTTCATCCTGACCAAGGCGACGGGACAACCCCTGACCGTCGCCCTGCTGGGCGTCGTCATCACCATGGTCGCGTCACGCTCCGTCAACGAACCCGACCCGCGCCAGCAGCGAATCACCATGGCGCTGTTGCCGTTGCCGGCCGCGGTGTCCATCACCGCCGCCGCGGTGCTGGCCCCGCACCTGGTGGCCAGTGACGTCGTGTTCGTGGCCGTGGTCTTCACCGCGGCGTACATCCGCCGCTTCGGGGCGCGGGGCAGGGCGCTGGGCATGGTCGCGTTCATGTCCTACTTCTTCACGCTGTATCTGCACGCCCGCCTCGCGGAGCTGCCCTGGATGATCGGGGCGGTCGCGGTGGGCACCGTGTGCACGTTCGTGATGAGCACCTACGTGATGCCCGATCGACCGGAGCGGGTGTTGCGCGACACCGTTCGGGCCCTGCGCGCCCGGATGGCGATCGTCATCGACACCACCGCCGAAGCGGTGCGGACGGGCCGCCTCGATGAGCGGCGGCGCCGCCGCATGCGGGCCCGCACCATCCGGCTCAACGAGACCGCCCTGTTGGTGCAGAGCCAGATCGAAGACAAGGCCGACCCCGCCACCCTGTGGCCCGGCGTCACCACCGAGCAACTGGCCCCCTGGCTGCTGGATGCCGAGCTGGCCATCGAATGGGTGGCCACCGCCGGTCGACGGGCCGCCGTCCTTGCCTGCGAGGCCCCGGACGCCATCCCCGCACCCACCCGGGCCGCGCTCGTCGACGCGCTGACCGAGCTGGCGCGAGCGATCCGGCTCCCCGAACCCGACGGGCTGCGCCGGGCCGCCGACCGCGCGCAGCGACTGCTGGACGAGCAGCGCGGCCCCGCCTCGGACCCGGCCGGCGATGACTCGGGCGCCACCGCCGTGCGGCGCCTGGCCCTGGCGATAATCAACGCCGCCACAGCGACTTCCGATGTGCGGGCGATCGTCGACCGGGCCACCACCGGCCGCCCCCTCGACGACGCCGCCACCTCCCCGGCGGCGCCCGAGGGTGACGAACCCGACGAGGCCACCGAGGAAGAGCCGTCCACCGGGCTGCCGCCGACCACCCGGCAGGCCATCCAGGTGTCGGTCGCCGCATCGTTGGCCATCGTCGTCGGCGAGCTGGTGTCGCCCGCGCGCTGGTATTGGGCGGTGATCGCCGCGTTCGTCATCTTCGCCGGCACCAACTCCTGGGGCGAAACCTTGACCAAGGGCTGGCAACGGCTGCTCGGCACGCTGCTCGGCGTGCCCTGCGGCGTGCTGGTGGCCACGTTGCTGACCGGCCACAAGACCGCCGCGCTGGCCGGCATCTTCGTGTGCCTGTTCTGCGCCTTCTACTTCATGACGGTCACCTACAGCTTGATGACGTTCTGGATCACCACGATGCTGGCGCTGCTGTACGGCCTGCTCGGCCAGTTCTCGTTCGGCGTGCTGATGCTGCGCATCGAAGAGACGGCGATCGGTGCCGTCATCGGGGCGACGGTGGCGGTCCTGGTGCTGCCGACCAACACCAGAACCGCGATCCGCATCGACACCCGGGCCTTCTTGACGAGCCTGTCCGCCCTGATCGAGGTGTCGGCCGCGACGATGTTCGGCGAGGCGGACAGCGCCAGCCCCTCGGAGCAGGCGCGTCAGGTCGGTCGCGATCTACAGCAGTTCCGGGTCACCGCCAAGCCGTTGCTGGCCGGGGTCGCCGGGCTGGCCGGCCGGCGCAGCATCCGCCGCGCGCTGCGCATCTTCACCGCCTGCGACCGGTACGGTCGAAGCCTGGCGCGCAGCGCCGAGCAGTATCGCGATCCGGTCGGGTCACCCTCGCTGGCCTCGGAACTGGCGCAAGCGTTTTCGGCGGCCGCGGACCAGACGCGGCGCAACATCGAAGCGTTGCAGGAAGCCATCGAAGGGGGCCACGCACCGACGCTGATCTCGGCGGCCGACGAACTCGACGCCGCCGAGACGGTGGCCCGGCAACAGGACGGCGACGGCCGCGATGCCATGAGCCCCGACACCCGGCGGTTCCTCACCGCCGTGCACGCCCTGCGCCAGATCGAGCGCGCCATCATCACCGCGGCCACCAATCTCGGTGGGCGCGAGAGCGTCAAGACCGCCAGTCCCGCGTCGCGCTGATCCGGTGCCTCGCAGATTTGCTAGGCGATCCGCACGCACGCGGCTAGCATCGTGCTAACCGCCACCGCCAGGGCAGCAGTCGAGGAGAAATCCGATGGCGACACCGAACCTTCCGCCGGGCTTCGATTTCACCGACCCCGACATCTACGCCCGTCGGCTTCCGGTGCAGGAGTTCGCCGAACTGCGTGCCACGCAACCCATCTGGTGGAACGAGCAGCCGCTGGATCAAGGGGGCTTCGGCGACGGCGGTTACTGGGTGGTGACCAAGCACCGCGACGTGCGCGAGGTGTCGCTGCGCAGCGATGTCTTCTCGTCGGCCACCAAGTCGATCGTGCCGCGCTACCGGGAAGACTTGGCGCAGGGGCAGATCGAGGCGGGGCGGGCGTCGATGATCATGATGGACGACCCCGAGCACAGCCGGTTGCGCAAGATCGTCTCGCGGGGCTTCACGCCTCGGGCGGTCGAGCGGCTGCGCGCCGAACTCACCGAACGCGCGCGACGCATCACCGCCGACGCCGCCGCGCACGGCTCGGGCGATTTCGTCCGGCAGGTGGCGTGCGAGCTGCCGCTGCAGGCCATTTCGGGACTGCTCGGTGTGCCGACGGAGGACTACGACAAGCTGTTCGACTGGACCAACAACATGATCGGCAGCGACGACCCGGAGTTCGCCGGCAATGACGCGCTGACGTCGGCGGGTGAATTGATGTGGTACGCCATGCAATTGGCGGCGCGCAAGGCCGAGGAACCCGGCCCGAAGGATCGCGACATCGTCACCACGCTGATCGAGGCCGATTCCGAGGAGCAGCGACTCTCCGAGGCCGAGTTCGGCATGTTCGTGGTCACCCTGGCCGTGGCCGGCAACGAGACGACCCGCAACTCGATCACCCAGGGGATGATGGCCTTCACCGACCACCCGGACCAGTGGGAGTTGTTCAAGGCACAGCGGCCGCAGACGGCGGCCGACGAGATCATCCGCTGGGCTACCCCGATCACAGCGTTCCAGCGCACCGCGTTGACGGACACCGAACTCGGCGGCGTGGCCATCAAGCAGGGCCAGCGGGTGGTGCTGTTCTACCGGTCGGCGAACTTCGACGACGAGGTCTTCGACGAGCCGTTCACCTTCGACATCATGCGCAGCCCCAACCCGCACGTCGGATTCGGCGGCACCGGAGCGCATTACTGCATCGGCGCCAACCTGGCGCGCATGACGATCGATCTGATGTTCAACGCGATCGCCGACCGCATGCCCGATCTGAGCTCGGCCGGCGATCCCGAACGGTTGCGGTCGTCGTTCATCAACGGGATCAAGCATTGGCAGGTCGACTACCGCGGGACCTGCCCGGCGGGGCGCTAGCTGGGCTGGAAAGGCTGCTCTCGCTCGGTTTCCTGGCGCTCCCCCGCGGCGATGAAGTCTTCGATCAGCTCGACCACCCGGTTGGGCGCCTCCACCTGTGCGAAGTGGCCCACGTCGGGCAGCACCTCGAGCCGGGCGTCGGTGCGCGCCTCGTGTGCGGCGTAGGCGTGCGCGACGGGAATGATGCCGTCGCGCTCCCCCCAGATGGCCATGACCGGTAGCTCCTCGCGCAGCCGCAGCCGGTTGAGCGCGCTGACGGCCTGTCCGCGGTAGTCGACGACCGATCGCAGCGTCTTGAGGAACGATTGTCGCGTCTCGCCATCCGACAGCGACGAGTAGGCGCTCCACAGCTCGGCACCGCGCGGCGACTGGATGCCGGCGCTGCGCAGCCAGGACCGCAGCTTGTTGCCGACGGACAGGACGGGGTGCGGCGCGATGATCGGCAAGACCAGCTCCGCCCCGGGTGCAGAGAGCAGCCGCAGCACCCATCCCACGTCCGGGCCCAGGCCGCCGCTGCTGATCAGGATCAACCCCTTGGCGTAGTCGGGGTGCTGATAGACGAACTGCATCGCCACCCCGCCACCGAGGGAGTGACCGACGAGGGTCGCCTGGCTGACGCCGAGCTCGTCCAGGAAATCCCGCAGCCAGACCGCGAACGCGCCCAGCGAATAGTCCGTGCGGGGCTTCGCCGACTCGCCGTGGCCGAGCAGGTCCGGGGCGATGACCCGGAACTTCTTCGACAACGGCGGTATCACCGACCGCCAAGTCTCCGCGCTGCCCGCCATGCCGTGGATGAGCAGCAACACCTCGCCGTCACCCTCGTCGCGGTACGCGATGCGATCGCCGTGCAGGTCGAGAACCTTCACCTCACTCATCCGCCCTGGGTACCCGCTTTGGGCTGCCTACAGCGATGATCTAGTGCATGACCGAACCGGTTGCGACCCGCGTGGCCGTCTACCTCGACTTCGACAACATCGTGATCTCCCGATATGACCAGATTCACGGTCGGAACTCGTTTCAGCGGGACAAGGCCAAGGGCCTCGAGCAGCAATCTGAGCGGCTGGACCGGGCGACCGTGGACGTCGGCGCGATCCTCGACTTCGCGTCGTCCTTCGGGACCCTGGTGCTCACCCGGGCCTACGCGGACTGGTCGGCGGATATCAACGCCGGGTACCGCGGACAGTTGGTGGGCCGCGCGGTCGACCTGGTGCAGCTGTTCCCGGCGGCGGCGTACGGCAAGAACGGCGCCGACATCCGGTTGGCGGTCGACGCAGTCGAGGACATGTTCCGGCTGCCCGACCTGACCCACGTGGTGATCGTCGCCGGTGACTCCGACTACATTCCGTTGGCCCAGCGCTGCAAGAGGCTGGGCCGGTACGTGGTGGGCATCGGGGTGGCCGGCGCGTCGAGCCGGGCGCTTGCGGCGGCCTGCGACGAGTTCGTCATCTACGACGCGCTGCCCGGCGTTCCGGTGCCCGCCGACGCGGGATCGGCCAAGCCGAAGAAAGCGGCCGGCCGCGGCAAGTCGGCCCAGCCCGAGGAAGCCGACGAGCCCGAGGAGCAGCCCGACCCGCAGGCCGCCGCGACCGCGCTGCTCACCCGCGCGCTGCGGATCGGCCTGGAGAAAGACGACGTCGAGTGGCTGCACAACTCCGCGGTGAAGGCCCAGATGAAGCGGATGGACCCGTCGTTCAGCGAAAGATCCCTGGGATTCCGCTCGTTCAGCGATTTCCTGCGGTCGCGGTCCGACGTCGTCGAGCTGGACGAGACCTCGACGACGCGGACGGTGCGGCTGCGCGCGCAGGATTGAGGATCGCGACCCGCGCGATGCCGCCATGCATTTCCCGTTGGATGTATGGCGCTTCGTCCATCAGTGCGCCGATATCGTTGACACCCCTGGGCACCGGCCATACATTATTCGAAAGTCGTCCGCACGTTGTGCGGAACCAAGGAGACCGTCATGACCGTCGGTGCCGCTCCCCCAAGCGTTTTCGAGGCCGACCTGCCGACGCTGTCCTACGACCCCGAGGAAACGCCCGCCCAGGTCTACCCGCGACTGCGCGAGGCGCAGCGGCGGGCCCCCGTCGCGCTGGGACCGCACGGGCCCGAGGTGCTCTCCTATCACCTGGTCCGTTCCGTGCTTCGCGATCCCCGATTCCAGATCCCGCCCGGCATCAACCTGCTCGCCCAGGGCATCGACTCGGGGCCGCTGTGGGACAAGGTGGCCAACAGCCTGCTGTGCCTCGAGGGTGACGCGCACCATCGGCTGCGCAGCCTGTGCTCCAAGGCCTTCACCCCGCGCACGGTCGCGCGCCTGCACGACACCATGGTCGGGGTGCTCAACGAGCTGGTCGCCCGGGTGGCGGCCGCGGGCCGCTGCGACGTCGTCACCGATATCGCCCGCCCGTACCCCGTTCCGATCATCTGCGCGCTGCTCGGCGCGCCCCGCGAGGACTGGGAACAGTTTTCGTTGTGGGCCGACGACGTGTTCAAGGCCTTCAGCTTCACCGTCGACCTGCGCGCGGTCGAGCCGGTCGTGATGCGCGCGTGGCGCCAGCTCGACGACTACGTCGACGAGATGGTCGCCCGGCGGCGGCACAGCTTGACCGATGACCTGCTCTCCGACCTGATCCGCGCCGAGGACGAGGGCGACCGCCTCGACGCCGCCGAGCTGCGCATGTTGGCGGGCGGACTGCTGCTGGCGGGGACGGACACCACCCGCAACCAGGTGGCTGCCTCGGTGCAGGTCCTGTGTGAACATCCTGACCAGTGGGAGCTGCTGCAGCAGCGTCCCGAGCTGGCGATGCGTGCCGTCGAGGAGACCATGCGGCACTCGCCGATCGCCTGCGGCACGCTGCGGCTGGTGGTCGAGGACGCCGAGCTCGACGGCTACTCGTTTCCCGCCGGCACCGCCGTACTGGTGAATACCTTTGCCGCCAACCGTGATCCGGTGGTGTACGACGACCCCGACCGGGTCGACATCACCCGCGCGGCGCCGCCGCCCATCCTGACGTTCGGCGGCGGGGTGCACTACTGCCTGGGCGCGAACCTGGCCAGGCGCGAGATCGCCGAAGCGCTGAACGTCCTGGCGAACGGGCTGCGCCACCCGCGCATCGCCGGACCGGCACCGTGGAAGCCGATGGTGAGCCTGAGCGGTCCCAAGAGCCTGCCCATCGAGTTCGACCGGTAACCATCGGCCCCTTCCGCCGGGCGCAGGTTGTGACAAAGCGCGCCATACGCCCGAGTCGCGGCCGCATCGGGGCGGCTTTACGCTGCTTGGTTACACGAACGTAATGGGGGTTTTCGATGCGTGCAGCCTGGGCGCGTGCCCGGTGGCGGCGCCGGTCGCGCTACCGGCGCGCCGCGGTCGCGTCGGCGGCCTGCCTGGCGTTGGCCTCCTGTTCGGAAACCGCGGCGCCGCCCCCGCTCACCGCCACCACCTCCACATCCGTCTCCAAGACCAGCACCCGCGCGGCGGCCCCGCCCGCACCGATCACCGGGCCGCTGGAAAAGGACTGGAAAAGTTACGGCGGCACGGCCTATTTCGGCTGCCCGGAGAAATTCTCGGCCGGCAAATCGGCGCTCGAGGACATCCGGCCGAAAATCTTCGACCCGAAGACCGGGCAATACGTCGCGCCCGCCATCCCCACCGTGCCGGCCGGGGAGAGCCTCATCGGCGGCATGTGCGCGCTGACCGGCACGGCCGACGACATGAAGGTCGTCTATCTCGTCGCCACCACCGGGCCGGCGCAGCCACCCGCGCCCGCAGCCACCAAAACCACCGCGTACGTCTACGACTCCAAATCGGGCCAGCAGGTCGCCACCAAGGAGCTGCAGCCGCCGTCGCTCGACCTGAAGCCGACCGCACCCAAGGACTGGGGACTGGGATCGACCGCCTCCGGCGTGGCGTGGCTGAACGCCTTCACCGACGGCCACGGCGCCGCGTCGCCGCCGCGCACCGTCGTGCTGTCCGGCGGTGACCTGTCGACGATCTGGACCGATCCGCAGCCCGGCCGGGTCTGGCAGGACGTGCTCGCGTTCCAGCGCAACACCGAACCCGGCAAGACATCCGGCGCCGAGTTGCGCCGGCCCAGCGGGGAGGCGATCTTTCAGGACAACGACGTGCAGTCCGTCGACGCCGAATTGACCGACGGGCCGAACAAACTGGTGAAGCTCACGCACTGGGATTCGTATAACCCCCCGGCGCTGTCGACGATGTTCTACGACCTCAACGCCAAGTCCATCATCAAGATCGGTGATTCGGACCGGATTTCCGGCGGTGGGCTGAGCGCGGCGCTGTCCGACGGGAAGCTGTTCGTCGACGGCCACGGTTCGGACACTTCGCAATTCGGCTTCGGCGTCTGGAATCTGCGCACCCAACAATGGGACTTCCAAAAGAGCCGCGACGACGCCAAGAAGCTGTCGGTCTCCAAGCTGGCGTTCTTCGAAGACCACCTCTACATCACCGGCACCGGCGGGACGAATTCCGTGATCGCCTTGCCCGCAACCGATCCCGTCGCACCCAACTGGGCGCTACGCCCGTTCGAGCGGATCTCCGGATGGACGCTGGTGTGTCGCGGTGAGACGGCGCCGGGCGCCAACGGCGAGTGCAAGGAAATCGTCATGGTGCAAGACCAGGACGGCCACTACCCCGGGCCCTGGTTCTGACGTTCGGTCGCGCACTAGAACAGGCCGAGGGCCTGCGGCACCATGTACAGACCGAAGCCGATGGTCACGAAACACAGTGCGCGGGTGACGTATTTGTGCAGCCCCCGCATGCGCCACCGCTCGGGCAACGCCCTGGCCTCCAGCGCCAGCAGCAGGCCCAGCACGATCGGCAGCAACAGCGCGTTCATGACCTCGACGTCGACCGCCAGGTTGACCAGGTCGACACTGGCCAACACCAGCACCGCGCCCACGATGTGGGCGAGCGCGTAGGTGACGTAGAACTTGGCGGTCGCACGGTTGGGCCGCTCGTTGAGCGTGTGCTTCCAGCCGAACACCTCCGCGAGCCCCCAGGCGCCGGCCAGCGAGGCCACGATGGCGGCCACCAGCGCCGCGCCCAGCATGCCCAGGCCGAACAGCACCGTCCCGCCGACGTGGCCGAGGTAGGGCGTCAGCGATTGGGCGATCTGGCCGACGGTTTCCAGCTGCGCCCCGCCGCCGTGTTTCCCAATGGTCCCAATAGTGGAAGCCATCGTGATCACCACCGCGATCATGATCAGCTGGGTCAGCACCGCGCCGAACGCGGTGTCGTAGCGAGCCTGTCGAATCGTGCTCTCCGACAAGCGTTTATCGACAACCGCGCCCTGCTGGTAGAAGATCATCCACGGCATGATGACCGCGCCGACGTTGGCCGCGACCAACAGCAGGTACGACGAGTTGCCCAGCGGCATCGACGACAGACCGTCCACCAGCGCCCTCGGATCGGGCCGGGCCATCACCATGGCCACCAGGAACGCCAGCTCGGCCGCGCCGACGACGAGGCCGATGCGTTCGACGCGCCGGTAGCTGCCGGTCAGCGCCAGCCCCAGCAGGGCGGCGGTGGCGACCGGAATGCTCACCCAGCGCGAGACGCCGAACAGTTCGCCGACCCCGGCGACGCCGGCGAATTCGGTCAGCAGCGCCCCGATCGCGGAGGCGAACAGCGTGAAGGCCGACAGCCAGGCCCAGCCGCGGCCGAACCGCTCCCGGATCAGCGAGCCGTGGCCGCGCCCGGTGACGATGCCGAGCCGCACGGTCATCTCCTGCACGACGTAGAGGACCGGCATCAGGATCAGCTGCGGCAGCACCATCCGGTAGCCCCACTGGGCCCCGGATTGCGAGGCGGTGATGAGCGAGCCCGCGTCGGTGTCGGCGAGCATCACCACCAGGCCGGGCCCCCACACCGAGAGCAGTCCCCACCGTAGCCACCGGCCACGGGTTCGCAGTGAGACCGGCGGGCGGTCGTCGAATCCGTCCGCCACCGGCTGCGTGGTTGTCTCGGTCACCCGGCGATGATAACTAAGGGTCGCCTAACCGCGGGCGTTATCCCGGAGAGCGCCATTGACCGAAAACGCACAACCATTCTCGAAAATGCGATAGGCCTTCTCGAAAAGCGAGAGTACGTTACCCAGGTATGCAAACGGTGCGTAGCTTCTGCCGCGTCTGCACCTCGGTCTGCGGCATCCTCGTCGACGTCGACGGCGACGAGGTGGTCCGCGTCCGCGGCGATCAGGACCATCCCTTCTCGCACGGCTACACCTGCCCGAAGGGCCGCGCGCTGCCGCAGCTGCACCACCACCCCGATCGGCTCGAGCGTCCGCGGATGCGGGTGGACGGGCGGTTGCAGGACGCCACCTGGGACGCCTGCCTGGACGACCTGGGCACCCGGCTGAAGGAGATCATCGACCGGCATGGACCGGCGTCGGTCGCGTTCTACTTCTCCACCATGGAAAGCGCCGGCTTCCGGATGGCCGAGGCCCTGCACGCCGCGATCGGCACGCCGGCCAAGTTCAGCCCGCTGACCATCGACGGCACCGCCAAGCCGCTGGTCTCGGATCTAGTCGGCGGGTTCATGGGGCTGTCCGGCCGCACCGACCTGGACAACGCCGACTTCCTTTTGCTGGTTGGCGTCAATCCCGTTGTGTCGCATGGCCATGCGATCTCGATGCCCAACCCGACCGGCACGGTGCGCGAAATCGCCCGGCGCGGTCAGGTGTGGGTGATCGACCCGCGCCGCACCGAGACCGCCCGGCTGGCCACCGCCCATCTGGCGCCGCGGCCCAGCACCGACCACGCGGTGCTGGCCTATCTGGTACGCGAAATCCTGTGCGACGGAATGAAATCCGATGTACCGGTGCAGGGCATCGACGCGCTGTCCGCCGCGGTGGCGCCGTTCACCCTCGAGCACACCGCAGCGCTGGCCGATGTCGCGGAAGCCGACCTGCTCCGGCTGTGCGAGGCGGTGCGCGCCGCCGAGTGCGTCGCGGTGGAAACCGGCACCGGTGTCACCATGACGGCCGAACGCGCCAACGTCACGCAGTGGCTCGCGTGGGTGCTGATGATCCTCACCGGCGCGATGAACCGGCCCGGCGGGACGTGGTTTCATCCCGGATTCGCTTACCAGCTGGAGACTTTCGGCGAGTTCCTGCCCGTCACGCCGATCGAGGGTGTCTTCGGTCCCGGTCCGCGCAGCCGCCCCGAGGCGCAGGCCTTCATCAACGAGTGGCCGTGCGCGGTGTTGCCCGACGAAATCGCCGCCGGCAACATCCGCGCGCTGATCAACGTCGGCGGCAGCCTGGTCACCTCGTTCCCCGAGACGGGCAAGCTGATTCCGGCCCTGCAAAACCTCGAGGTGTTCGCCACCACCGAGATCATCAACAACGAGACCACCGAACTGGCCACCCACGTCCTGCCCACCAAGGATCCGCTGGAGCGGCCCGACATCACCATCCACGACATCCTGAGTTCGCATGTGTCGGTTCAGTACAGCCCGGCCGTCGTGGCCCCGGTCGGCGAGCGGCGCTCGATGTGGTGGGTGTTCGCCGAGCTCGGCCGGCGGCTCGGCTATGACCTCGGCAATCTCGGGAACCCCGACACCAGCACCGACGACGACGTGCTGGCCGTCCTATTGGCAGGCGCCCGAACGGGTTTCGACGAGGTAGCGGCGGCGGGTTGGGCCGAGGCTCCGCGCGAGTTACCGGCGGCCTGGGTCGACGAACATGTCGCGCGGATGGGGGGCTGGCGGCTGGCGCCGCCGCTGCTGGTCGACCAGCTCGCCGCGCTGGAACCGCCCGCACCCCTGGTGATGGTGCCGCGCCGGCAGCGCCGAAAGCTCAACGGGCAGCTGGACTTTCTCGGTGAGGCGCCCGAGATCCTCATCCATCCCGACGACGGCGCAGCGGCCGGGGTCATAACCGGCCAGAGAGTGACCGTCCGCAGCACGAGCGGAGAACTGACCGGCATCGCGAAGATCGACGACTCCATCCGGCGCGGAGCGGTGTCGATCCCGCACGGCCACCACGTCGCCAACGTCAACCGCCTGACCAACAAGGACGATATCGACGTGGTGACCGGCATGGTGCGCTACTCCGGCATTCCCGTGAGCCTGCACCCCGCGTAGGCGGACAGATCCCTGACTCTGCTTGGTGACGTCGGGCAGTCGGCGCAGGCAGACAGTTTGTGACGCAACAGCTTGCGGATAATCAAGCATCGAGGGTTCAGTCGATTAGATGGGCGGGCAATCGGTGACGGTGATCATTTCCCGCGTGGCCAACGCGCTGATCGCCGATGTCGACGTCACGGTACCGACGACGTCGATCAATAGACGGGTCCTGGACCGTTACCGCCGCCGCCACGGTGGTCTGTGGGTCGGCGGCCGGCTCACTGTTACCGAGACCGATGTTCAGTTCCACGCCAACGCCCTCAACCGCTCGATCCAGTCGGGACAACTGGACATCGTCGTCGACCTCGGTTCGGTCGAAGCCGTGGAACTGCTGCCGGGTGTTCTCACCAAAATCGTCGCCATACACACCGGTGACCGGGTGACCAAATTCCGCTGCTTCGGGGCGGCGAAGGTCGCGGACCGAATTCGCGCTGCAGCGTCTTCCGCAGGCGCTTGAACTGGCTCCGGTCAGGTCTTGCACCGCTCGATGAATCGGCAGACGAGGAAGTCATCTGCACCACAGATCACCGCGTCGGCTGTCCGATGTGCCCAGTCGTGACAGGGTGTCGTGGGCCGCGATCATGTCGATGCTGCGCGGTGAGATGTCAGTGTCGCCCGGCCGTACCGACAACGTGGCCGCAACGGCTCTCGGTGAACGTCATCAGAAGACCGCATCGGCTAGGCGGTCGACCTGGTCGATCTCGGCGACACACGGATGGAAGATGACTCCGTCGAAACCTAGGTCGCGGTAGGCGCGCACGGTCTCGATCGCCTCGTCCGCCGAGCTGAGCATGTCGGCGACGTTGAGGGCGGCGAAGTCAGGCTTGAAGCCGTAGTAGCGCTGCAGATGGGAGCGACCCATAGCGATGGTGTCGGCATCGCCGAAAGCGAAGTTGACGCTGGCCGCAAGCCACGGGCGTCCCGCCCGGCCCGCCTCCGCCCATGCCACCCGCACCCGATCGGCCAGCGCAGACTGGTTGGCGTAGTCACGCAACGCTCCTGCGGTCCAGCCGTCACCGATCGCGGCCGCGCGGCTGATCGTCGCGTCCGCTCGCCCGCCGAACAGGATCGGAATCCGCACGGGCGCAGGGGTCAGCGGCTTATCGCCCGTCACGGTGTGGGCGTCACACGTTGCGCGCACCACGGCCACGGTCTCGTCGAGGATGCGCCCGCGCCGGCGATAGTCCACGCCGACAGCGGTGTAGTCATCGGGTCGGCTGCCGATGCCCAGGCCGAGGGTGAGCCGCCCACCGGATGCGGCGGCAAGGGTGGCGACTTGCTTGGCCAGCAGCACCGCGGGGTACAGCGGAGCCAGCAGCACGTTGGTCGTCAGGCCGATGTTTGTGGTCGCGCCCGCGGCTACAGACATCGCGACCAGCGAGTCGAGGCTTTCGTAGACCAGCCGGTCTATGGCGGCTAGTGCCGCGAAACCCCGCCGTTCGGCTCGACGCGCCCACTCGGCGGTCAACGGCCCGGGCACGTGCGCGATATGGCTGGGCAGTCCGATTCCAATGTGCATGGCGATATCGCTCCTTATGAGTTGATTGCCGCAAAGACGTCGTCGTAGTTGCCGTCGCGGGCGGCGAATCGCACGTGTTTGGCGGCATCGACCACGATCTCTGCGGCGTCAGGCCGGCCGTGCAACAGCGAAAATGCCTCGGCGACAAAGGCATTCACCGACATCGTGGCCGCGCCATCGCCCCGTTCGGCAAGCATGTCGGTCTGGACCCGCGGCGGGATGATCTCAATGACCTGGACCCGGGTGTGACGCAATTGGTGGCGCAACGACTGGGTGTAGGCGTGCAAGCCCGCTTTAGTCGCCGAGTAGCTCGGCGCGTCCGCTCTGGGGACGAACGCTAAAGCGGAGGTGATGTTGGCGATTGCGGCGTGCTGCTGGGAGAGCAGCGTGGGTAGCAGTGCCGCCGTGAGCCGTATCGGGCCCAGCAGGTTGACCGCGACCGTCTGCTCGGCGATGTCCGCCGAGGTGGTTAGCAGGTCCTCGGAGCGCATCACCCCCGCGTTGTTGATCAGGATGTTCAGACCGGGGTGGCTGCCGGTCAGCTCAGCGGCCAACCGGTTGATGCTGTCCGGCTCCGCCAGGTCCAAGTGGCGGTATTCGATGCCCGGGTTGGCATCGGCGACGGCCTGCAGCACGCCGCGACGGCGTCCGGCGATCACGACCTGGTTGCCGGCTCGGTGCAGGGTTTCGGCCAGGCAGCGACCGATTCCGGTGCCGCCACCGGTGACCAAAATGGTGTTTCCTGTCGGCTTCATGGACTTCAGGCTCGCAGCGACGGCGGTGAACTTGCGATCGTTGCGGCGAAATTGTGCAGAAGTCCTCACCCAGACCGCGATCGACGCATACTTTTCGTTGTGCTTGACGACTTAGACGCGCAGATTCTGCATGCCCTGCAGCTGGCTCCTCGGGTGTCGTTTCGCCGGATCGCCACCGTCGTCGAAGCCACTGAGCAAACGGTCGCGCGTCGCTACCATCGGCTGCGCCGCGACGGCGTGGTGCGCGTTGTCGGGCTGGAGAACCGGTGGACCGATGGGGAAGGGAGTTGGGTGTGCCGGATGCGCGCCGCACCCGAACGCATCCAGCAGCTGGCCGACGCCTTGGTGCGCCGGCCAGACGTGTCTCATGCCAACGTGCTGGCGGGATGGACCGACCTGGTTTGCGTCATCCGTGCGCCGGTGGGTGACACCCGGGAGGATCTCCTGAAGCTACTCCCGCGAACAGCCTCGGTCACCGACATCACCATCGACCTGCTGCTGCATTCGTTCGGGCAGCCTCACAGTGCACCGTGGACCGGTTACGGCCGCACCCTCACCGACCGGCAGGCCGCAGCGATCCTGGCGGAGCGAACCGGTCGGATGCCCGGCGCTCAGCGGTGCTCGCCCACTGCCGCGGACCGCCCGATCTTCGAGGCGCTCGCCGAGGACGGCCGGACGTCGCAACCGAAACTCGCCGCACGCGCCGGCTGGTCGGTGGCCAGAGTGGGCCGGCGACTCGGGGCGCTGGAAGCCGGCGGCGCCCTGCTCTTCGACGTCGACGTGTTACCGGAACGACTCGGCCACCAGCTCAGCGCGATGCTGTGGCTGACAGTAGCGCCCCGCGACATCCAATCCGTGGGCGAGCGCATCGCTGCGCACCACCACATCGCCTTCGCCGGCGCCATTAGTGGGACCAAAAACCTTGTGGCGATTGCGATCTGCCGGGACATCGATGATCTGTACCGGTACCTCAGTGAGCAACTCGGACAGATCGCGGAAATTCTCAGTTACGAGGTCAACATCCGCACTCAACGCCTCAAGCAGCACGGATCGCTGGTGGCCCAAGGAAGGCTGATCAACTCCCGCCCCTTCCGCACTGGGCGGTGAGCCGCCCCGGCGCGGCGCGCCGTCGAATGAAGCACGGCTGCACCTTCAGCCCTGCTCGCGGACAACCCTTTTCGCTCCGAAGGCGACGAGCGCGGTGCAGATCACCAGCACGCCGGTGGCCGCGGCTTCGGCGATCAACGAGCCGGAGTTCAGCACTTGCCGGTCCGGCACCAGGGAAATGCCCATCTCGTTCTTGGCGTCGCCGGCCAGTACCGCCGGATAGACCAGGCACACGACGGCGGTGACGAACGCGACGACCGCGCATCCACATGCGACGAGCCCGAGCACGCGCACTCGGGCCGCGCCCAGGACCGCGGCGCCGGCCGCCAGGGAGGCGATCAACACGACCCATCCCGGCACGCTGTCCACCATGCCGGCGAGCAGATGGCCGTATTCCTGCCTGTCCTCGCCGACGTAGACGCCCAGGCCATTCCACCGAATGGGCAATCCCAGCCGGCTGACGTCGACCCAGGGCAGCAGTGTCAATGCGGCTGATGCGATGGCCGCCGCGACGGCCACCACGGTGATCACCTTGGTACGCAGCATGTTTCCTTTCGATCGGCCGGCCGGGACGATTTTCGCGCCGGCCACTCAGGGTAGGCGGGAGGGCCCGTCACGCAAAGGGCGAGTTAACCCCCGAGGTCAGGGGTACCCCACCGGGCATGGGGTGGGTAACCGAGCACGCGGTCGCGATCTTCTCGGCTTTGCTTTCGGCGTTCTGGGCTGCGGTGGGAATCGTCGTTCGGCAACGCGCGACCCACCGGGTTCCCGGTGATGAGGCCATGTCCGCCGCGATGGCGACGACGCTGGTTCGCCAGCCGCTGTGGTGGGCCGGGACGTTTGCCGCGGTTGCCGGCTACGCGTTTCAGGCCGTGGCGCTGGCCCACGGCTCGCTGCTGTTGGTCCAGCCGTTATTGGTGTCGTCGCTGCTGTTCGCGCTGCCGCTGAGCGCGGCGCTGTGCCACCAGCGCATCAGCGGGCCCCAGTGGGGGTGGGCGATGCTGCTGACGGCGGCGCTGGCGGTTTTCCTGCTGGTGGGCGAGCCCCGGGAAGGGCACAGCCGCCCCCCGATACCGGCGTGGACGCTGGCGCTGGCGATCACGGTCCCCGCGGTGATCGCCTGCGTCGTCGCCGCGCACCGCGCCGCGGGCCGGATGCGAGCGTCACTGCTGGGTGTCGCCGTGGCGGTCCTGCTCGGCATGATCGCCGTGGTGACCAAGGTCTGCACCCACCGCTTCGCGATGGGCGGCTGGCATGCGCTCTTGACCGTCCCGGCCCCGTACGTGCTGGTCGGGCTCGCGGTGACGGTCACGGTAGTGCAGAACTCCGCGTTTCACGCCGGCGCGCTGCAGGCGTCGGTGCCGATCATGCTGGTGGGCGAACCGGTGGTCGCCGTCCTGCTCGGCGTGGTGGTGCTCGGCGAGCACTTGGTGGTGGGCGGCGCTAGCGCGCTCGTCCTCGTCCTCGCGGTGGTGGCCATGGGGGCGGCCACCGTCGCGCTCGGCCGCAGCCAGGCCATCGAAAACGGCGGCGTCGCGGGCGAGGCGCCCACCGCAGCGCCGGAGCGTGACGAGGCCGCGCTGACGGCGGTCGGGGTAAGCCCGCGCGGCGGGCGTTACGCCAACTGATCCTGGGGTATCGGTTCGGGCAGCGTGTTCGCTTTGGTCGTCATGTCTTTGCATTCGCCGTAGATGGTGATCGACCCGCCGGAATTCTGCACCGGCGAGTAAGGATCGAAGACCGCCGTAACCCCTTGTTTGCTGACCGCGGAGCCGTGCGTGCGGAAGTCTCCCGGCCCGCCCCAGCCGTGTTGTTTCAGGGTCGCAACCATCTGCTCGATCTCGGCTCGGGATGCTTCCAGGGTGGGCGCGTGGTCGTAGGCGATGCCGACGATTCCCCGGAAGGGCGCCACAGCCTGGTCGTTACAGGAGTCGCGGCTGAAATGCGCCGACACGCCTTTGAGTCCCAGCGTGGTGGCGATCTCTCGCGCCGCATTGACCACTTGGGCCCTGGATTGTTCGGGAGTCATCGGGTTGGGCACCCCTTCGCTCAGATTCCTTACGCTGCTGCAGGATTGAAGCGCGAGGGTCAACACCCCCGCCGCGGCGAGGGCAAGCAACCACCGCCAGGTGGCGCTGCTGATTCCCCTTAAGGTGTTCATGGCTGTTCTCAATGGTAGTGGCCTCCTGTCGGGCGTCGAAGCGCCTCCGGGTCGAATTCATCGGGGAGCCAGTAACTGCCGCGGTGCTGTGCGGTCATGTTGTCGTGTTCGAGTGCGTCACCATGACCGGATGCGATGTCGGCGATGCTGAACAACGATTCGTTCCCGGGCGTGAAGTAGGAGCTGTGGTCCTTCAGCGGGAAGGTCAGCCCCGGCGCTTCGGCCTTGAACCGTGTCGAACCCCAGCCTTCGACGGCCGGGTCGCTACCGAGCCCGACCGTGACGCCGGTTCCGGGCAGGTGTCCCTGGATGCAGCCGAGGTGGGTGATCGGGTCGGTGGATGCGGCGCCGACATAGACGTGTCCGCCTTCGGGAAGGTGGAAGTCGCCGGCATTGTGGGCAAGGTCGGTTCCTGGACAGCCCACCAGGACAACGTCATTGGCGTGCATACCGGATCCCGCCGCGGCGTCGGCCACCGTAGTGGAGCCGTAGGAATGACCGACCACGGTCACGTGTGAGTTGCCCGGTTGGTGAGTTACGCCGAGCGCGTTGACATCGCCGGCCAGTAGGCCTCCTCCGTTTCTGGCTAGCGTCGTCTGCCCGATCTGGGGATCTAATGCGCTGTCTGGGGCGTGATACCCCATCCACACCAGAACCGAATTCGATTTATTCGGATCGGCCCGTTGAGCTTCGTTGTAGATGTTTCGTCCGTCCGTGTGACTCAGATAGCCGTCGCGCACGCTGCTGCCCGTTCCCGGTACGAGCACGGTGGTGTTGTCGGCCTTGTCGGGGTTGCCGATGGCGATGGCTTCCCTGCCCCGACCGTCGAACGCTTCGGGATCGTAGGTCTGCAGGAACACCGGGTTCTTGCTGCCATCGGGGTTCGTCCCGTTCGTGTTGAGGCCGTCGCGTGTCTTGAGCGCGTTGTTGTAACGGGTGATGGCCGACGGCGTCAGGCCGTACAGCTCCGGGTGCTGGGTCACCTGGTCAACACCGACATGGGCTCGGTCAGCGGCGCTTTGCACGCGGGCGATGTCGTCGTTCATCACCGCCTGGTTGACCGTGTCCCGGCTCACGGTCTCAATGCCGTTGAGGTTGCCCAACTCCGGCGGATGCTGTGCGAGCAACTGATCGCGCTGTTCCTGACTGAGGGAATTCCACCACCGCTTGACGTCTTCGGGTTTGGTGTTCGGTGGCGGGATGTGAATCTGTTCGGGTTTGTCCTGGGCGTCCACCGGCGCAAGCGGCTTGGGGTCATACCCGTCAGCACGCAGATTTCCCAGCGAGTTCTGCAGCGTGGCCGAATAGTCGTTGCGTGTCGAGTTCAGCTGGTTGAGAGCGTCTTTGGTGTCGTTGACGGCGGACGTTTTGATGGCATCGATGATGGCGTGCAGTTCCCGCTGGGTCTGCGCGTCAGGGTGGTCCCGCAGATCCTGCTCCGCCAGATCGATCAGATGGTCGAGCTGCTCCAATTGCCCTTCCAATTGAGCGATCTCGCGGGCTGCCGCCTGTTGCGCGTCGGCCAACGAAGCGGCGATGTTCTCCAGGTCTGCGCCGATTTTGGGCAACTGTTCGGATTGCGCGCCAAGCGATTTGACGGTGCGCTGCACTTCAGCGGGGTCGTTGATCGGGCTGCCGCCGTCCTGATGGTTCCAGGCGGCGTTGAAGCGTTGCTGCGCCTGCGCGAATGCGTGGTCGGCCTCGGCCGTGTGGCGGCCCGCCCCATGGAAGGCTTCCGCCAGACGCGCGATCTGGGCCGGGTTACCGGCCTGCAGGGTTCGGTTGATCGCCCACGGGTCGCCGCCGGCCCCCGCGATCAGCTCCGCGATGGTGAGATGCTTCAACTGCATCGCATGTCCGTACCGCGCACGGGAGAAAGATTACCGCCGCCAGGTTGTCGATCAATTCACCTTCGGCTGCGAGCGTCACTGTGGATGCCAAGGGATTTCGCCATGAGACGATTCGTGACCCCGATGATCAAAAGGGCTCGAAAACGCCAGCGCGACAAGGCAATCCAGGTCAGGAGCACAGCAACAGGACACCCTCCCGGTGGACTTGGAGTTGGAGGAAGTACCGGGAGGGTGCCTGGCTTTTGTCGACGCTGGTCACCTGGCGCGTGAGTCGCCCTCCACGACGAATAAGAGCCGATCGACGAAGGCGAGATCGTCGGCCAGCTTTTCGATCAGCTCCGCGGCGCGAGCCTGCCGGACCCCGGCCAGTCGATCGTGCGCGGACACGGCCGACTCACGGGCGGCGAGGATGGCGGTGCGGCATTGGCGTAACGCGCCGAGAGCGTCGGGAGAACCAGCCATGATCGCCCCCTGGGTGAATGCTGTGCTGGATGAATTCCCCCCAGCACGCCCCGCGACACCGGCTTGACCGAATTGTTACAACTTGTCTTGTATTAATTGCGCACGTGTCGCACAGCGGGCGCCGGCGGCGAGCGTGGACGACCCACGGCGCCGGCCGAAACAGGCTTGGTGGCAGGTACAGGATTCGAACCTGTGAAGCTTTCGCGACGGATTTACAGTCCGCTCCCATTGGCCGCTCGGGCAACCTGCCGCCAGACAGGTTACAACGAGCGAGTAGACAAAGCACAAACGCCTATCACCGGATGAAGGGACGGAATGCATGGCGGACTCATCGTTCGACATCGTCAGCAAAGTGGATCGCCAGGAGGTCGACAACGCGCTCAACCAGGCCGCCAAGGAGCTGGCCACCCGCTTCGACTTCCGCGGCACCGACACCACAATCGCCTGGAAGGGCGACGAGGCTATTGAGCTGACCTCGTCCACCGAGGAACGCGTCAAGGCGGCCGTGGACGTCTTCAAGGAGAAGCTGATCCGCCGGGACATCTCGATGAAGGCCTTCGACGCCGGCGAACCGCAGGCCTCGGGCAAGACCTACAAGATCAACGGCTCCCTCAAGCAGGGCATCAGCAGCGAAAACGCCAAGAAGATCACCAAGCTGATCCGTGACGACGGCCCCAAGTCCGTCAAGACGCAGATCCAGGGCGAGGAAATCCGGGTCACCAGCAAAAAGCGTGACGACCTGCAGGCCGTCCAGGCGCTGCTCAAGCAGGCCGACCTGGACGTGGCGCTGCAGTTCGTCAACTACCGCTGACCGGCCCGGCGCGGTTTCCCGGTTCCTAGCCCGACCAACCGGTGGGTCTCTAGGCTAGTGACGAGTCCCACAATTTGAGCGAGGTTCGCGATGACCGTGACTCCCCAGCAAGCCGCCGACGGTGGTGCGACCGAGGCCGGGTACACCGACGTGATCATCGTCGGTGCCGGCATCTCCGGCATCGACGCGGCCTATCGGATCACCGAGCGCAATCCGCACCTGACCTACACCGTCCTGGAGCGGCGCGCGCAGATCGGCGGGACGTGGGACCTGTTCCGCTACCCCGGGGTGCGCTCGGACAGCAGCATCTTCACGCTGTCCTTCCCGTTCGAGCCGTGGACCCGCAAAGAGGGCGTGGCCGACGGCGTGCACATCCGCGAGTACCTGGCCGCCACCGCGCGCAAGTACGGCATCGATCGGCACATCCGGTTCAACAGCTATGTGCGGTCGGCCGACTGGGACTCGGCGACCGACACCTGGACGGTCACCGTCGAACAGGACGGGGCGCGCAAGCTCTACCGCGGGCGCTTCCTGTTCTTCGGCAGCGGCTACTACAACTACGACGAGGGCTACACGCCCGACTTCCCGGGCATCGAAGAGTTCCAGGGCACCGTGGTGCACCCCCAGCACTGGCCAGAAGACCTCGACTACACGGGCAAGAAGGTGGTGGTGATCGGCAGCGGGGCGACCGCGGTCACGCTGCTGCCGTCGTTGTCGGACCGGGCCGCCAAGGTCACCATGCTGCAGCGCTCGCCGACCTATCTCATCTCGGCGTCCAAGTACGGCACTGTCGCCGCCGTCTCCCGAAAGCTATTGCCCCGCAAGCCCGCCCATCTCGTTGTTCGCATGTACAGCGCTCTGACCGAGGCGGTGTTCTTCGCGTTGTCGCGCAAGGCGCCGGGGTTCGTGCGCTGGCTGTTGCGGCGCAAGGCGATCAACAACCTGCCCGCCGGCTACGACGTCGACACCCACTTCAAGCCGCGCTACAACCCGTGGGATCAGCGGATGTGCCTGATCCCCGACGCCGATCTGTACAACGCGATCACCGCGGGCTCGGCCGAGGTGGTCACCGACCACATCGACCACTTCGACGCGACCGGCATCGCGCTGAAGTCCGGCGGCCATCTCGACGCCGACATCATCGTCACCGCCACCGGCCTGCAGCTGCAGGCGCTCGGTGGGGCCACGATCAGCCTGGACGGCACCGAGATCAAGACCAGCGACCGCTTCGTCTACAAGGCGCACATGCTCGAAGACGTGCCGAACCTGTTCTGGTGTGTGGGCTACACCAACGCGTCGTGGACGCTGCGGGCCGACATCACCGCCCGGGCGACCGCAAAACTCATGGAGCACATGGCCTCTCACGGCTATACCCGTGCCGCCCCGCATCGCGGCAACGAGCCGATGACCGAGAAGCCGTCGTGGGACATCAACGCCGGCTACGTGTTGCGCTCGGTGCACATGCTGCCGAAGTCGGGCACCAAGCGGCCGTGGAACGTGCGGCAGAACTACCTGGCCGACGCACTGGACTACCGCTTCGACCGGATCGAGGAGGCGATGGTGTTCGGCCGGGTCGATGACCGCGCGCCGCTGGCCGGCTAGCCCGGTCTGAGTGTTCGTGAACTGCTACTAAATCGCAGGTGTCCGCAATACGCTGATCGCCATGGCATCTGAGAAGCGCGAACCCAAAGTCGTTGTGCTCGGTGGCGGTTCCTGGGGCACCACCGTGGCATCAATCTGCGCTCGTCGCGGTCCGACGCTGCAGTGGGTGCGCTCCGAGGCGACCGCCAGCGACATCAACGACAACCACCGCAACAGCCGCTACCTCGGCAACGACGTCGTGCTCAGTGACACCCTGCGCGCCACGACCGACTTCGCCGAGGCGGCCAACTCCGCCGACGTCGTCGTGATGGGCGTTCCCTCGCACGGCTTTCGGGGGGTGCTGAGCGAGCTCGCCAAGGAGCTGCGGCCGTGGGTGCCGGTGGTGTCGCTGGTCAAGGGGCTCGAGCAGGGCACCAACATGCGGATGTCGCAGATCATCGAGGAGACGCTGCCCGGCCACCCCGCCGGCATTCTGGCCGGGCCGAACATCGCGCGCGAGGTCGGCGAGGGCTACGCCGCCGCGGCGGTGCTGGCGATGCCCGACCAGCACCTGGCGACCCGGCTGTCGGGCCTGTTCCGCACCCGGCGCTTCCGCGTGTACACCACCGACGACGTCGTCGGGGTGGAGATGGCCGGGGCGCTGAAGAACGTCTATGCCATCTCGGTCGGGATGGGCTACTCGCTGGGCATCGGCGAGAACACCCGCGCGCTGGTGATCGCCCGCGCGCTGCGGGAGATGACCAAGTTGGGCGTCGCCCTCGGCGGCAATCCCGATACCTTCCCGGGGCTGGCCGGCCTTGGCGACCTCATCGTCACCTGTACCAGCCAGCGCAGCCGCAACCGCCATGTCGGTGAACAACTGGGGGCGGGCAAGCCGATCGACGAGATCATCGCCTCGATGAACCAGGTCGCCGAGGGCGTCAAGGCCGCCAGCGTGATCATGGAGTTTGCCAACGAATTCGGGCTGACCATGCCGATCGCCCGCGAGGTCGACGCCGTGATCAACCACGGCTCGTCCGTCGAGCAGGCCTACCGCGGCCTGATCGCCGAGGTACCCGGCCACGAGGTGCACGGTTCCGGCTTCTGAACTGGTCGTTCCGAGCTGGCCAAATTCAAATCTTTGCGTTCTCTATGGGCACGGCCCGCCAGCTTGACCGGTCTTTGCCAGCAAAATACCGTCAATCCAGGCGGCCAGCGGTATCCGGGCGCGATCCTGCGGGTCACCCCGGCGTAATCGTTTGTACGCCAGCGCGTTACGAAGAAGTAATGAGCGCACTATGGGCGGATATCGGAACATCCCCCGCTAACTCCTATCGAGGGACGCGACCGATGCACAACGTTGAACAGTCGGGCGAAAAAACCCGTGCACGTCGGCTGAGCGAACCGCGCATCAATCGGTTGCGCGGCATCATCCGGCACGACCTACCGTCATCGCTGGTGGTGTTCCTGGTGGCGCTCCCGCTGTCGCTGGGGATCGCGATCGCTTCGGGAGCCCCGGTGCTCGCCGGCCTGATCGCCGCGATCGTCGGCGGCATCATCGTCGGCTCGCTGGGCGGATCGCCGCTGCAGGTCAGCGGTCCCGCGGCCGGGCTGACAGTCGTGGTCGCCGACCTGGTTTCCGATTTTGGCTGGGGCATAACGTGTTTGATCACCGTTGCCGCCGGAGTGGTGCAGGTGCTGCTGGGCCTGAGCCGGGTCGCCCGTGCGGCCCTGGCGATCTCACCGGTCGTCGTACACGCGATGCTGGCCGGCATCGGCATCACGATCGCCCTGCAGCAGGCGCACGTGTTGCTCGGCGGGAAGTCCAAGAGCACGGCGTGGCACAACCTCATCGGGCTTCCGGGCCAGATCATCGGCGCGCACCGGCCGGGGGTCATCCTGGGCGTGCTGGTGATCGTCATCCTGGTGGGCTGGCGCTGGGTTCCCGTCAAACTGCGCCGCATTCCGGGTCCCCTGGTCGCCATAGTCGCGGTGACGGTGATCTCGGTGGTCTTCCCGTTCCACGTGCGACGGATCAACCTCGAGGGCTCCCCGCTGGACGCGCTGCGATTGCCGGATCTTCCCCACGGCAACTTCGGTGCGGTCGCGATCGGGGTGATCACGGTGGCGCTCATCGCCAGCGTCGAGAGCCTGCTGTCGGCGGTGTCGGTCGATCGGATGCACAACGGTCCGCGCACCGATTTCAACCGCGAGTTGGTGGGACAGGGAGCCGCCAACATCGTGTCGGGCACCATCGGTGGGCTGCCGGTGACCGGGGTCATCGTCCGTAGCTCGACAAATGTCAACGCGGGCGCCAAGTCTCGCGCCTCGGCGATCATGCACGGCGTCTGGATCCTGCTGTTCACCATCCCGTTCGCCGGTCTGGTCGAAGAGATCCCCACCGCCGCGTTGGCCGGACTACTCATCGTCATCGGCATTCAGCTGCTCAAGCCGGCCCACATCGAAACCGCAATGAAGCACGGCGATCTGGCGGTGTACGTCGTGACCGCCGTCAGCGTCATCTTCCTCAACCTGCTGCACGGCGTCATGATCGGGCTCGCGCTGGCCATCGCCCTGACCGGATGGCGGGTGATCCGGGCCAAGATCGAGGCAACGCCGGTGGGCGACGACGAGTGGCGGGTGAGCATCGAGGGCGCGGCATGCACCTTCCTGGCGCTGCCGAGGCTGACGCGGCTGCTGGCGTCGATTCCGCAGGGCGCGACGGCGACGGTGACCCTTGCGGTCCACTACCTCGATCACGCCGCCCATCAAACGATCACCGACTGGCAGCAACAGCACGAGGCGACGGGCGGGACGGTGCACATCCGGGGCGGGACCGACACGGGCCGCCGCGACGTGCACCAACCGCTGGTCGAGGCCCAAAGCCCGGGTGCCGCAGCATAATTGGCCCTCGTGTTGAGCCGGTTCGGGGACGAGGCGCCGTGGGTGCCCGGCCGGTCAGTCCACGTCGATGCGGATGTGTAGCCGCTTGCCGCACACCTGCGCCAGCCGTTGCAGCACGTCGACCCGGGGCACCTCGGTCCCGTCCTCCCAGGCGGCGACCTCGGCCTGGGTGGTGCCCAGCGACTCGGCCAGCTGGGCCTGGTTCATCCCCGCACCGGCGCGCGTCTCGAAGATCAAGTCGGGCAGATCCAATGCCAGCCCGGCTTCGTGAATGTCCATCGAGTTGGGTTCAGTCATCGCCAATCACCGTCCAACGCCGATGGTACGTGGGTCGGGGCTACCGCCCGGCCATTTGTTCCAGCCGCCGGATGCGGTCCTCGATCGGCGGGTGCGTCGAAAACAGCGACCCGATCCGCTCGCCCGCGCGGAACGGATTGGCGATCATCAGGTGCGCCTGGCTGGCCAGCTGGGGCTCGGGCGGCAACGGGGCCGCCTGCACCCCGCCGGAGATCTTGCGCAGGGCCGACGCCAGGGCCAGCGGGTCACCGGTCAGCACCGCGCCCGATTCGTCCGCCTGGTATTCGCGTGATCGCGACACCGCCAACCGGACCACCGTCGCCGCGATCGGGCCCAGCAACGAAACCAGCAGCAGCGCAAAGGGATTCTCGCCGTCGCGGTCGTTACCGCCGAACATGCCGGCGAACATGGCCATGTTGGCCAGCGCGGTGATCACCGACGCCAGCGCCCCGGCGATGCACGAGATCAGGATGTCGCGGTTGTAGACGTGCGAAAGCTCGTGTCCCAGTACGGCACGCAGCTCGCGCTCGGTGAGGATGCCCAGAATGCCGGTGGTGCAGCACACCGCCGCGTTGCGGGGGTTGCGCCCGGTCGCGAATGCGTTGGGCGCGTTGGTGTCGCTGATGTACAGCCGGGGCATCGGCTGGTGCGCGGCGGTGGCCAGCTCACGCACGATCCGGTACATGGCCGGCGCCTGCACCTCCGACACCGGCTGCGCGTGCATCGCCCGCAGCGCCAGCTTGTCGCTGTTGTAGTACGTGTAGACGTTCATCCCGATGGCGAACAGCACCGCGAGGAACATCGCGGTCTTGCCGAAGAGCGAGCCGACGAACACGATCAACGCGGACATGCCAACCAACAACGCGAACGTCTTGAACGTGTTGTGATGCGGATGCCAGGTCATCGGTGTCTCCTCGGAACACTCGGGTCGCGCGTTACTGCCGATTACAGCTCATAGAACGCCCGAGACGGCCCCGTTGGTTCCACAGGGCGCTCGCGATCACCGCTAGCCGAATGGTGGCGACCCGCTTCACGCGGCTGCGCCGCGCTCGCGATCACCACTAGCCGTGCCGGCTGATGGTGTAGTCGACCAGCGTCTGCAGCGCATGCCGGCCCGGGACGTCGGGCAGCAGGGACAGCTCCTGGCGCGCCTGGTCCGCGTATTCCTGCAGCGACTGCTTGGCCTTGGCCATGCCCGGTGATGCCCGCAACAATCCCAGCGCCTCGGCCACCGCCTCGTCGTCGTCGATGGGCCCGACCAGCAGCTCGCGCAGCCGCGCAGCTTCGGGCCCGGGTTCGCGCAGCGCGTAGACCATCGGCAGGGTGTGCACGCCCTCGCGCACGTCGGTGCCGGGCAGCTTGCCGGACTCGTGGGAGTCGCTGTCGATGTCGATGATGTCGTCGGAGATCTGGAACGCGGTGCCCACGATGCCGCCGAGGCGGCTCAGCCGCTCCACCTGATCGGGGTCGGCGCCGGAGAACATCGCCCCGAACCGGCCCGCCGCGGCGATCAGGCAGGCGGTCTTCTCGTACACCACCTTCAGGTAGTGCTCGATCGGGTCGGATCCCTCGACGAACCCGCGGGTCTCACGCATCTGGCCCGTCACCAGTTGGGCGAACGTCTCGGCGATCAGCCGCACCGCCTCCGGGCCCAGCCGCGACACCAACCGGGATGCCGTCGCGAACAGGTAGTCGCCGGCCAGGATCGCCACGTTGTTGCCCCAGCGCACGTTGGCGGTGGGGGTGCCGCGGCGAACTTCCGCCTCGTCCATCACGTCGTCGTGGTACAGCGTGGCCAGGTGCACCAGCTCGATGACGGCGCCGGCGATGGTCACGTCCGCGCTGTCCGGGTTGGGCCCGATCTGCGCCGACAACACGGTGAACAGCGGCCGGAACCGCTTGCCGCCGGCCTTGAACAGGTGGGTCAGCGACTCGGTCATGATGTCGTCGGCGCTGCGCAGTTCGGTGTCCATGAGCTGCTCGATCCGTCCGACGCCGTCGCGTACGGTCGCCGCGAAAGCCGGGTCGCCGAAGTCAACGCCCGCCACCACCGTCGCCGGAGTACTCACGGGACCAAACATACTGGTGTGCATGAAGACGGGAGCGACCCGAGCCCTCGAGGCCCAAGTGGTGGTCGTGGGCGCCGGACCCGCCGGTTCGGCGGCGGCGGCCTGGGCCGCCCGCGCGGGCTATGAGGTGCTGGTCGTCGACTCGGCGAGCTTTCCCCGCGACAAGGCCTGCGGCGACGGGCTGACTCCCCGCGCGGTCGCCGAGCTGGAGCGCCTGGGGCTGCGGGACTGGCTGGACACCCGCATCCGGCATCGGGGGCTGCGGATGAGCGGGTTCGGCGGCGAGGTGGAGGTCGACTGGCCGGGCCCCTCGTTCCCGTCCACCGGCAGCGCGGTGGCCCGCTTCGAGCTGGACGACCGGATTCGCAAGGTCGCCGAAGATTCCGGGGCACGGATGTTGCTGGGGACCAAGGCTGTTGCGGCACAACATGATTCGTCGGGCCGGGTGAGGTCGGTGGCGTTGGCCGACGGCACCGAGGTGAGTTGCGCCCAGCTGATCGTCGCCGACGGGGCCCGGTCGACGCTGGGCCGCAAGCTGGGCCGGCGCTGGCACCAGGAAACGGTGTACGGCGTCGCCGCCCGCGGCTATCTGGCCACCGCGCGCGCCGACGACCCCTGGCTGACGTCGCATCTGGAGCTGCGCGGACCCGAGGGGGCCGTGTTGCCGGGGTATGGCTGGATCTTCCCGCTCGGCAACGGCGAGGTGAACATCGGCGTCGGGGCGTTGTCGACGTCCAAGCGGCCCGCCGATTTGGCGCTGCGGCCGTTGATCGACTACTACGCCGACCTGCGCCGCGACGAGTGGGGATTCTCCGGCCGGCCCCGCGCGGTGGCCTCGGCGCTGCTGCCGATGGGCGGCGCGGTGTCGGGGGTGGCCGGTGCCAACTGGATGCTCGTCGGTGACGCCGCGGCCTGCGTCAACCCGCTCAACGGCGAAGGCATCGACTACGGGCTCGAGACCGGGCGGCTGGCGGCGGCGCTGCTGGACCACCCCGACCTGTCGCAGGTGTGGCCGTCGCTGTTGCAGGAGCACTACGGTCGGGGCTTCTCGGTCGCCCGGCGGCTGGCGTTGCTGCTGACTTTTCAGCGGTTCTTGCCGTCGACCGGACCGATCGCCATGCGCTCGACGGCGCTGATGACCATCGCCGTGCGGGTGATGGCCAACCTGGTCACCGACGACGACGCGGACTGGGTGGCCCGCGCCTGGCGCGGCGGCGGGCGGCTGTCGCGGCTGCTCGACCGCCGCACGCCGTTCAGCTGACCGAGCGTGCGTATCACCGCTGGTCGGCGGGCCGGTCACGGTCCCACGGGGCCGGCGCTCGTCGATCTACTTTCGTCCGCGCACCCGCGGCGAGGCGTGTATAGTCCAGCTAATGAAGGGAACGAGGCTGGCTACTATCGGAGCCGCTGCCGCCGCCGCTGCTGCTGCTATCGCGCTGGCCGGGCCGGCGCAGCTTTCCGCGCCCGCGCAGGCCGACCCGCCACCGACGGCGCCATACCCGACGCCGCGCACCCCGTCGCCCCCGAGCGACTACGACGCCCCATTCAAGAACACCGTCAACGGCTTCGGCATCTACCAGCCGCAGGACCAGCTGGCGTGGCTGGGCAAGATCACCTGCGAGCGGATCGGTAGGGGCGTGGACGGCGACGCGTACAAGTCGGCCACATTCATCCAGCGCAACCTGCCGCGCGGCACCACTCAGGGCCAGGCGTTCCAGTTCCTCGGCGCGGCGGTGGACCATTACTGCCCCGACAAGGTCGGCTTCGTGCAGGCCGCCGGCAATCACTAAAGCTTTCTCAGCGCAACGGTTTGTACCCGGCGTGTAAGGCGACGATGCCGCCGGTCAGGTTGCGCCAGCGCACCCCCGACCAACCGGCCCGGGTGATCTGCTGCGCTAAGCCCGCCTGATCGGGCCACGCCCGAATCGATTCCGCGAGGTACACGTACGCGTCCGGGTTGCTGGACACCGCCCGGGCGACCCGCGGCAGCGCCCGCATCAAGTACTCCTTGTACACGGTCGCGAATAGCGTGTTGGTGGGCGTGGAGAACTCGCACACCACCAGCCGGCCACCCGGCCGCGTGACGCGGGCCATCTCGCGCAGCGCGGCCTGGGTGTCGACGACGTTGCGCAGCCCGAAACTGATTGTCACGGCGTCGAATACGTCGTCACCGAACGGCAGCCTGGTGGCGTCGCCGGCGACCTTGGGAACATTGCGCGCGGCACCGGCCGCCAGCATGCCGACCGAGAAATCGGCGGCCACACACCACGCCCCGGATTTCCTCAGTTCCACGGTGGACACCGCGGTGCCCGCGGCGAGGTCCAGCACCTTCTGGCCGGCACCGATGGCCAGCGCCGTCCGGGTCGCCTTGCGCCAGTACCGGTCCTGACCCATCGACAGCACGGTGTTGGTCAGGTCGTAGCGGCGGGCGACGCCGTCGAACATCGACGCGACGTCCCGGGGATCCTTGTCCAGCTCCGCGCGACTCACCAGGCAAACGCTACCTGTTCGGGGAATGAGGTGGCGCGGTCGGCGTTGTATGGGGGCGTGACGGAAAAAGTTTGGTTTATCACCGGGACATCGCGAGGTTTTGGACGGGCGTGGACGATCGCGGCGCTGGAGCGCGGCGACAAGGTCGCGGCCACGGCGCGCAACACCGCCGCGCTGGACGACCTCGTGGGCAAGTACGGCGACACGCTGCTGCCGATCCGACTGGACGTGACCGACCGGGCGGCCGACTTCGCGGCGGTCAAGGAAGCGCACGACCACTTCGGCCGGCTCGACATCGTGGTGAACAATGCCGGCTACGGCCAATTCGGGTTCGTCGAGGAACTCTCCGAGCGGGACGCACGCGATCAGATCGAGACCAATGTCTTTGGGGCACTGTGGATCACCCAGGCCGCGCTGCCGTACCTGCGCGAGCAGGGCAGCGGCCACATCATCCAGGTGTCCTCGATCGGGGGCATCACCGCGTTCCCGTTGGTCGGCATCTACCACGCGTCGAAGTGGGCGCTGGAGGGCTTCTCGCAGGCGCTGGCCCAGGAGGTCGCTCCGTTCGGGGTGCACGTCACGCTGATCGAGCCGGGCGGTTTCGACACCGACTGGGCCGGCGACTCGGCCAAGCACGCCGATCCGCTGCCGGCCTACGACGACGTTCGCGCCGCCGTGCAGGCCGAGCGCAGCCGCCGGTGGGCCAGCCCGGGTGACCCGTCGGCGTCCGCGGCCGCCTTGCTCAAGGTGGTCGACGCCGAAAAGCCGCCGCTGCGAGTGTTTTTCGGCGCTTCCCCGCTGGAAACCGCCAAGGCCGACTACGAGAGCCGGCTGCGCAACTGGGAGGAATGGCAGCCCGTCGCTGAGCTCGCGCAGGGCTGATCGGCCGTCGATTCGTGTCGTAACGGCCTGTCCAGGTCGGCTCGCCTGCTCGATTTGGTCCTCGATTGCGGACAAATAGCACGCGAGAAGAGAGTTGCGGCGAACCCGAAAACGGGTAAGCGCTGTGGTACCACCTGGAACGGAATCGAGGGACACGTTATGAGCGGCGCGGATAAGGCCCGAAACAAGGTGCGGCTGATCACGGGCAAGCTCAAGGCGGCAACCGGCCGCGCCACCAACGATCCGACGTTGGCAGCTGAGGGCAGAGCGGACCAGCGGGCGGCCCATTTGAGGGACGCCGGTGAAAAGGTCAAAGACGCATTCCGGCCTCGTCGGCGCCGACAGGTCTAGCCGACGAGCCCACCGCTGCGACGCGACAGTCGGCAGCAATGGAGTAGTCGATTACTCACCCCGCCACCACGCAGCGGACAGATAATTGTGGACGTCTGCGAGGAAAGGCGGTCCGATGTCCGCACCCCAGTTCCCGCCAGTGGAGAGCTGCGACGTTTGCATCGTCGGAGCCGGCATCGCCGGGTTGAACGCCCTGTTCGCGGCCAGCCGATACCTGTCCCGCGAGCAAAAGGTGATCCTCATCGACCGGCGGCCACGCGTCGGGGGCATGTGGGTCGACGTCTACCCCTACGTCCGCCTGCACCAACCGCACCCGATGTTCACGGCGGGCAACATCGCGTGGACGCTCGGCAAGGACCGCAGCTACCTGGCGACCAAAGGCGAGGTGCTCGACCATTTCGAACACTGCGTCGAGGTCATACGGCAGCGAGTGCAGGTCGACGAGTACTTCGGCTGGAATTTGGAGTCCGAGGTAGAGCAGAACGGAATCGTGCGGGCCACCTGTAGCGCCGCCGACGGCCGCAGGCTCGTGGTCGAGGCCAAGCGGTTGATCAAGGCGTATGGCCTGGGGATCACGCCGAACGAACCGCTCGAGATCTCCAGCGCGCGCGTCCATTCGGTGTCGCCCGACTACTGCGACGTCCGGACGGGCGACATCCGGCAAAGCGATGCACCTGTGTGGATCATCGGCGGCGGAAAAACCGCGATGGACACCGCACACGCACTGATCACGACCTACCCCGGTCGACAGGTCAACATGGTCGCCGGCCGCGGAACGTTCTTCTCCTGCCGCGACACCCTGTTGCCGAGCGGCGCCCGCCGCTGGTGGACGGGCACACCGCCGAGCGCCGTCGCGACCCAGCTGAGTCGTCGGTACGACGGCACGAACGAATCGGAAGTCCAAGACTGGTACCGCGCCACCCATGGCACGTTCCTGACCCCACAGTCGGACAACTTCGTGTTGGGCGTCTTGTCGCAGGCCGAGAACCGCACGATCTCCGCCGGCCTGAACGATCTTGTCATGGACTATTTCGAGGATGCGGTCGACCGCAATGGCAGCACCGATCTGGTGTTGCGGAGCGGATCGACGAAGACGATCGAACCGGGCAGCTGGATCGTCAACTGCACGGGCTACGTCAAATTCCCCGACGAGTACCCATACGAGCCCTACGTATCACCCAGTGGCGCAGTGGTTTCCATCAACGTGCGGTCGGCCACGCTGCACTTGCCCGCGTTCATGGGGTATTTCCTGGGCCACCTGATGTTCTTGGGCAAGCTCGGAGAGATCCCGCTCTACGAAATCGACTGGATGCATCTGCGGCAAAAGGCGCCGCTGGCGTTCCCGTACGTGCTCTTCGCACTCGTCGGCCACAACCTCAGCCTCATCTACGACAACGTGCCCAGCCGCGTGTTCGCCGAGAACGGCCTCGATTTCGACAAGTGGTATCCGCTGGCGCGCCGCCTGCCGGCTGTGGCGCGGTTCATGCTCACGCACCGCCGCGAACGGGAGCGCCAGCGCCGCGTCCTCGACACGGTCCGGGAGCGATTCGGAATCCGTTGCGGCCCATTGAGTCCGCAACGCGTGTCCGGCGCGACAACGTAGTACCCCGTCATGGCAGCATCTCGGCCCAGCCGATATGCCCTTCGTAGCCGACTGTTTTGGCCATATCGCGATACTCATCCCGAAATCGCGTGTAAGCAAAGGCGTCACCCTGGGCGCGGGCCAGCAGCGCCCGCATCCGCGACGTCCAGATGTCACGCATCGCCAAACCCTCATCGGCCGGAGCGGTCGCCAACCGGTCGATCGCGACCTCGGCTTCAGCCACATCATGGTCGGTCGCGCGAGCCAGCAGCGTCTCCACCAGAACCGCCGTGGCCGGAATGCCCCATAGCAGAAGGCGTTCGCAACGAAATAGATGGTCGACGGCGGCGCGAATCGCCGGTAGGCAAGCGTCGTGATCTCCCTGCCTCGCCGACTCACGGGCCGCGTAGACCTCGACAATCGGCAAATCGCTCAGATTGTGTCCTTGGCCCGAGAACACTTCCCCGGTCTCAACCAACACCTGCCGGCCCCGACTGCGCTCGTCATGGCTGTCGCGGTGCACCAGCGCAACGCCCAGCGTCGCCTTGATGAATCCCACCACCACGTCATCGCTGGATCGCTCGGCGACTCGTAGCGCGTTCTTGATCTCGTGCAGCGCAACGTCATCGGGCCTGCGCACGCCGAACGGTATTCCCAGCAGATAGATGTAGCCGACCACCCCGGCGTAGGACGCGGCGTCAGCGCGGCGGGCCATAGCCAAGCCGTGGCGCAGGTCTGCTGACCATCCGCGACGACCCAGCGAATATCGCGCCATACCCCGCGACACAAAGGCGAGCGCCAACGGGCATCCCACTAGGAAGTTGCCTTTGGATGGATCACCGTCGGCCAGGTCGATAGTGGCTTGTGACCATTGCAGCACGTCACACCATTCGGCGTTTTCGATCTTGCCGTAGATCACCGGGAAGGACAGACCCACCGTCAGGTTCGGGTCTGCGACCGACTCAGCCAGGGCCCAGGCAGCCGAGGCCAGCTGCGACGCCTCGCGCACCCGATCCTGATGCGCGTAGCCAACCACCATCCCCGCCGTTGCGATCCCAAGTGACGCCTTATCTCCCGCGGCGCTGCACAACTCCCGCAATTCATCGAAGCGGTCACCGGCAAGGCTGGCGTGGACTCGCCAGCCCGTCCCGCACAACATGGTGCGTGGCGCTATGCGCATGGCCGGCCGGCGCGGGTGATCGGCGGGCAGGGTGTCGGCGATGTCTGCCGCGCGCCCCCAGCTCGCTCGCGCGGCGCTGATGTCCCGGTTGGTCGCCCAGGTGGCGGCGCGCATGTGCCAGTCGTAGGCGGCGGGCAGATCACCGGCGGCCTGCACATGTTCGGCGATCAACGCCGCGTTTTCGTCCCCCGATTGCGGATCGCGGGCTTCGATTGCGGCGGCCACCCGCCGATGCAGCTCCGAGCGATCCGATCTGAGTTGTGCGCCATAGGCCACCGAGTGAATGAGCGGATGGTGGAACACATACTCCGGGCGCCGAGTGAGGCCGACGACATCGATGAGCTGGGCCGCCAGTAGTTCGTCGATCTCGGGCTCAACATCCAACACGGTGAGTAGGTCCAGCCCGAACCGCGAGCCGATGACCGCCGCCGCGCCTAGCGTGCGCTTGGCTTTCGGATAGAGGCGGTCGATGCGCGCGGCGATGGTCGCCTGCAATGTGGCCGGCACGCTCACTTCGCCGACCTCCGTTGCCGACGTGTAAGCACCGGGCTCGCCTCGTAGCACACCGCGATCGGCCAGTTCACGCACCAACTCCTCGGCGAAGAATGGATTACCGGCGGCGCGCTCGGCGACTCTGCGACCCAGGGCACCGACCGACGGGTCCGGCCCGAGCAGATGTGTGACCAGTGCTGCCGTTTCTGAATTACTCAGCGGTGCAAGGGCTATGGCGCGCGCATCGGACACCCGGGTCAACGCACCCCGGTACTCCGGCCGGTGGGTGACCAACACCAGCGTGGGCGTTCGCGGGACCACCTCGAGGAAATCGGTCAGCATCGACTCGCTGATCTCGTCGATCCAGTGGGCGTCCTCGACGACAAAGACCGCCGGGCGCTGGCGGGCCAGTCTGGCGGCGTGCACCAACGCGGTCAACCGCCTGCGACGCGCATTGGGATCAACCGCGGGCACGGCGGTGGTCGGGTCGGCGATGCCCAGCAGGTCGTCGAGCAGCAGCACGTCCTCGGGATCTGCGTCCGGAAATCGGTCCCGTACTCGCGCGCGGGCCGCCTGTCCCCCAAGACCTTCGATGCCCGTGACCGCCCGCAGCAGCCGCGCCACGGCATGGAATGGGACCTGGCTGGTGTGTGACTCACAACAGGCGGTCAACACCTCCGCACCCCGAACCGCTGCCATCGCGGCCACCTCGCGCGCCAGGCGGCTCTTGCCGATGCCGGGTTCGCCCACCACCACAACTACAGCGCCGTGACCGGCGAGGGCGCGCTCCAACAAGCCCTCGACGGCGGACATCTCCCACCGACGACCAACCAGATTCGAGTCGGCGCGACCGGCGGCGCGGTGCCGGTCTCCGATGCCCAGTAACCGGTGGGCGGTGACTGGTTCGTTGACGCCCTTGATGCGGACCAACTCCGGTTCGCTTAGCGCCGCCGCCTCGTCAACCAGTCGCGCGGTGGAGACGCTGAGCATCACCCCGCCCGGCGGTGCGACCGATTCCATCCGCTGGGCCAGGCCCACCTGATCACCCATCGCGGTGTAGCCGAAGGATCCAGAACCGAGCTCACCGGCGATCACCTGACCGGAGTTCAGCCCCACCCGCACGAGCAACGTCGCACCGTCTCGGCCCTGCACCTCGCTGCCCAGCGCCTTGGCTTCTTCCTGAATGCTCAGCGCCGCGAGGCATGCGCGCAGGGCGTGGTCCTCCATTGCCGCCGGCGCGCCGAACACCGCCATGATGCCGTCGCCGGTGAACTTGTCCACCGTGCCGCCGTACCGCCGGACGACGGCCGCGCAGCGGTTGGCCAGGTCGACCATGATCTCGCGCAACCGCTCCGTCCCGACGGTTGCGGCGATGTCCATCGAGCGGACCACGTCGGCAAACAGGACCGTGACCTGTTTGTACTCGGCGCGGCTAGCATCGTCGCGTACCGGTGCGCCGCAGTGATGACAAAACCGGGCGTTATCAAGAGTTTCGGTGCCACATGTCCGGCACGCTGCTATGGCCGTCATCCGCCCCTCCGCTGATCCGGCCCCCACGTCTGCAGTGGTTCTCCGAAAGGATAGGCCGCTGAACACCCCGCTCGGGAGTGTTGATTCCAGGCCGGCAAGACAGGTAGTCGGCTACGCATGTGCCGCGCGGGGGTGCGGCCGAGACTCGGTATGGAAGCACATCGCCGACGACTGAGGCCTCACCATGACCACCACGATTGACCCGCCGGTTTGCCCCAATGTCTTCGATGCCGGCCTGCCGGCGATCGATTATGAGCTCTGCGGAAGCCTCGAGGAGGCCCATGCGATCATCAGCGAGGCGCGCCGCCTGGCGCCGATCGCCATCGGCCCGCACGGGCCGGAGTTCCTGACCTATGAACTGGTGCGCACCGTGCTGCGCGACCCGCGGTTCCGTATACCGCAAGGCATGTTCCTTGCCTCCCAAGGGATTACCAGCGGACCGCTGTGGGACCGCGTCGCGACGAACCTGATCAGTCTCGACGGGCCCGAGCACCACCGGCTACGCCGACTGGTCTCCCATGCCTTCACGCCGCGAGCC
Source organism: Mycobacterium sp. 1245801.1 (assembly GCF_001673055.1). Taxonomy (NCBI): domain Bacteria; kingdom Bacillati; phylum Actinomycetota; class Actinomycetes; order Mycobacteriales; family Mycobacteriaceae; genus Mycobacterium; species Mycobacterium sp. 1245801.1. Next base: position 3,240 of record NZ_LZKY01000126.1, on the reverse strand, counting down.
ACCGCGCGGCTGGGCACGACCATCGTCGAGGTGATCAACCAACTCGTTGACCGCCACACCGCAGCCGGGCGCTGCGAGGTGGTCGCCGACATCGCTCGCCAGTATCCGATCCCGATCATCTGCGCGCTGTTGGGCGCCCCGGCCGAGGATTGGAGGCTGTTCTCGGAATGGACCGACGATATCTTCAAGGCTTTCAGCTGGGAGGTCGCCGGCCATCAAGAGACGATCTTGGCGGCCTGGGACGAACTCGACGCCTACATCGACGGCATGGTCGCCCAGCGCCGCGACCGGCTGACCGACGACCTGATCTCCGAACTGATCCGGGCCGAGGACGACGGGGACCGCCTCAGCATCGACGAGCTGCGGATGCTGGCGGCGGGCCTGCTGGTGGCCGGCACCGACACCACCCGCAACCAGCTGGCCGCCTCGGTGCAGGTGCTGTGCGACCACCCCGACCAGTGGACGATGCTGGCCGAGCATCCCGAGCTGGCGGCCAACGCGGTCGAGGAAACGATGCGGCATTCGCCGATCGCGGGCGCCACCCTGCGCACCGCCCTCGAGGACGTCGAGATCGCCGGGTTCACGATCCCGGCCGGCACGCTGGTGATCGCCAACACCGCTGCGGCCAACCGTGACCCCGCCGCCTACGACGACCCCGACCGGCTGGACATCACCCGCGCGGCGGCGGCGCCGATGCAGACGTTCGGCGCCGGCATGCACTACTGCCTGGGTGCCAATCTGGCTCGGCTCGAGCTCGCCGAGGCCCTGACGGTGATGGCACAACGCATGCCCAACGCTCACCGCACCGGCCCTGCCCCATGGAAGCCGCTCACCGGACTGAGCGGACCACTCACGCTCCCAATCGAATTCGGCCCGGTTGGGTGAACGGGGCCCTAGCTCATTCGCCTTGGGCGTGACGCGTCGCGCTCAGTTGTCGCCGGGCAAACGGCGAGAGCACCGCCTCGTAGTGGCCGAGCAGCTCGTCGCAGATGACCGGCCAGCTGCGCCCGACCACGCTGCGCCGGGCGGCCAGCGCGTAGCGCGGCCGTTCGGCGATCAGGTGTGCGACCGCGTCGGACAGCCGGGGTTCGAATTCGTTGACGGCCAACAACAGACCGGTACGCCACGGGGTGACGAGGTCACGTGGGCCGCCGGCGTCGGGGGCGATCACCGGCAGCCCCGACGCCAGCGCTTCTTGCACGACCTGACAAAACGTCTCGTGCTCACCGGGATGCACGAACACGTCCATGCTGGCGTACGCCGCGGCGAGTTCGTCGCCGTAGAGTGCGCCCGTGAAAACCGCTGCCGGCATTGCCGATTGCAGCTTGGCGCGGTCGACGCCGTCACCCACGATGACGAGCTGGACCGCGTCGCTGGCGGCCAGGCCGGCCAGGCGCTCGACGTGCTTCTCGGGCGCGAGCCGGCCCACAAAACCGACGATGGGCTTGCCCAACGGCGACCACTGCCGCCGGAGCGCCTCGCTGCGCGCCGACGGCGCGAACCGCAGCACGTCGACACCGCGCGCCCACCGGTGCACGCGCGGAAAGCGGTGCGCGACAAGAGCTTCCATCGTGACGCTGGACGGTGCCAGGGTACGGTCGGCGAGCCCGTGCAGGTGACGGAACCAGGCCCAGGCGGCCCGCGCCGTCATCGGGATGCCGTAGCTCGCCGCGAAGCCCGGGACGTCGGTCTGGTACACCGCCACCGTCGGCACCCCCAACCACCGCGCCGCGCGCAGCCCGCCGTAGCCCAACAGCGCCGGCGAGGCCAGGTGCACCACATGGGGATCAAATCCACGCAACACCTTCACCAGCCGGGGGGTGGGCACCCCGAGCGGCAGGCTGGTCACCTTCGGGAACATCCGCGACGGCACCCGGTGCACGCGGATGCCGTCGTAGATGCGGTCCGCCCGAGGCTGGCCCGGGGGCGCGTCGGGGGCGATGACGAGGGCTTCGTGACCCGTCCGGCGCAGATGCTCGAGCACCCGGATCACCGAGTTGCTGACACCGTTGACTTCGGGGAGGAAGGATTCCGCGACGATGGCAACGCGCACATCACTACCGTGTCAGCATCGACTGTCGACAAGGTTGCCTGCCGGCATACGTCACGCGAAATTTGCAGGTCGGGCACCGTCTGCGGCCGGGCTCGGCGGTCCGTCTCGGGGCGCGTCGCGGCGGTCCAGCCACTTGTCCAGCAGCGCCAGCACGGTCAGGATCGCCGCCGCGCCGAGCCAGCCCACCACCGCGATCGAGCCGGCCGGGATGATCGCCAACCCGGCGTTGCGGTGTTGCACGCGAACCAGGTTCGGATCGTTCTTGTTGTACTCGACGTAAATCCGCATCCCGGTGGCCAGATGGGACGGATAGAGCACACCGAGCTCGGGACGATAGGTGACCCGTTCGGGGGTGACGAATTCGATGGTGGAGCGGCGCGGCCCGGCGCTGAGCACCTCGGCCTGCGCGACGCCCATGTTGTGGGTGATCGCGATGTCGTCGCGCCAGGCGCCGGCCACCAACAACAGCGACTGCAAGGTGACCAGGCCGATGACGATCAGCACCGCAATCCGGGCCCACCGCAACACGATCCGAACGCGAGTTTTCGGCGGCGCGTCACTGCGACCATGAATCAGTATGTGCAGCAGCACCTTTGGCGATATTGCCATCTAGGCGCGCCTCACAGCGCGGCCTTGATGGCGGCGTGCAGTTGGCGCAGCGACGACCGGTCGGCCTTGACCTCCAGCACCCGCATCCCGGCCCCGGGTTCGTCGAGGGCCGCCGCCAGTTCGCCGACCTCGATCTGGCGGCTCTCGACGTGGTAGGCGCGGCACAGCGCGCCCACGTCGACGTCGTGCGGGGTGCCGAAAACCCGTGACGACACGTCGGAGAACCGCGGGTCGCCCTGCTCGAGCAGTTCGAAGATGCCGCCGCCGTTGTCGTTGGAGACCACGATCGTCAGCCGGCGCGGCGTGGGCTCGGTGGGCCCGATCAGCAACCCGGAGCTGTCGTGCACGAAGGTCAGGTCGCCGATCAGCGCGACCGTGCGCGCCGGGGTGTCCGGCCCGCCGTGGCGTTCGTGGGCGAGGGCCGCGCCGATCGCGGTCGAGACCGTGCCGTCGATGCCGGCGACGCCGCGGTTGGACCGCACCCGGATGCCGTGGGTGTCCAGGCCGACCAGCGCGGCGTCGCGGACCGGGTTGGACGCCCCGAGCACCAGTTGGTCGCCGGGCACCAGCGCGGCGGC